>DAOUQA010000240.1 GCA_030625905.1 Kiritimatiellales bacterium
TCACTCCGGATATTGCCGTGGAAGATCGCGACACGCGGATCAATGGAATAAGCCTGAACATCTGGGGCGAAAACCCGCAGAGCGGTTTTGCACTTGGCTTTGTTAACAGCGCCTCCGAGGATAGTAAGGGTTTGGTGCTGGGGATTGTTAACTATGCCCAAACCCTTCGTAACGGCCTTCAGATCGGCCTGGTTAACATTATGCCGGAAAACGAATGGTTCGAGGATTTCCCAAGCGATCTGGCCAAGGGCATGGTGATCGTCAACTGGAGCTTTGGAACAACCTAATTCTAAAACAGGAGTGAACCCCATGAAGAAACTACTACCCATCATAACCGTTCCCCTCGTCTTTCTCTCGGGATGTGCAACGGTTGAGAAACAGCCGGAGGCGGTGGAGTCCTCGGTGTCGCGCGAGGCACAGATGGAGGCACAGAAGCAACAGGCTCTTCCTGCAAAACCAAAGTTTAAGCGCAAGGTGGCCATCGGCCGCTTCAGCAACGAAACCCGCTATGGACGCTCCCTCCTGCGCGATGATGAAAACGATCCGCTGGGCAAACAGGTTTCGGATATTCTGGCGGGGCGGCTGGTCGAATCGGATCGGTTCCTCGTGTTTGAGCGGCCCGACATCAACAAACTGAAGGCCGAAGGCGAATTGTCCGGCGAGAAGCTCGATCTCATCGGCGTGGATACGATGATCCTCGGTTCGCTCACCGAATTCGGCCACTCCACAACGGGAAAGAAAGGCTTCATGAGCTCTACGAAGAAGCAGACTGCGGAAGCATCTGTTGAACTGCGGTTGGTGGATGTGAAGACGGGCCATGTGTTCTTTACAGCCAAAGGCACCGGAACGGCCACGGTCGAGGCGGGCGAAATTGCCGGCTATGGAAGCAAGGCAAACTATGACGCCACGCTGAACGACAAAGCGATCGATGCGGCGGTTTCAGAGGTGCTCAATACATTGATCCGCAAACTCGAAGAACGCGCGTGGCGGACGGATATCCTGAAAATTGATAGCGGGAAAATCTTTATCAGCGGCGGCACGCACCAGGGCATCAAACCCGGTGAGGTCTTTGCCGTAATGAGCCGGGGCGACGAAGTTAAAAGCCAGCAGAGCGGATTTGGGATCGAGCTTCCCGCGACCCAAGTTGGCAAAATCGAAGTGGTTTCCACCTTTGGAACCAGCGAATCCAACGAGGGTTCGATTACAAAGATTCTCGAAGGCAACTTTGCCGAAAGCGATCTCAGCAAGCTGTTTGTGGCTGAACCAACGGAGTAGATCATGAACTATTTATGCGCAGGTTTAATCCTATTGTCCACCGTTCTGCTTCAGGGATGTCACTATCCCGATGCTGCCAAGGTTGAACAGAAAGACAGTCGCCCGGCGATCGGCGTGAGCGGGGCACCCAAGGGCGCGATGCTCTATGTCGACGGCCTAGAGATGGGAGCGGCAAACCAGTTTGATGGAAAGGGAAATGTGCTGCTCATCGAAAGTGGAAAGCATCTGATCGAAGTAAAGACGGTCGACGGAAAGACCCTGCTCGCCGAGACCCTCTTCCTCAGTAGCTCCACCACCAAAGTACTTACCGTCCAACCCTAGTTTAGGCAGAATAATCTTGTGGCAGAATAATTTTCTCTAAATCGAGTTATAGGTAGAACTTATTCTGCCACCCAATTATTCTGCCTTGTTAAAAAGGTACAACCCATGGCTCGGATTTCATTATTGCTCTTACTCAGCCTGCTCTGCGGATGCACCTCCCCCTATTTATATGAGTGGGGAAACTATGACCAATGGCTGTACGAAAACTATAAGCACCCCAAGGATGACGAGGAGCTGTACGTTGACCTGACCGCCTTGATCACCGAGTACGAAAGCCGTAAAAAGCCGCAAACAAAACCCATGGCACCCGGCCTCTACGCCGAATATGGCTTCCTGCTGATGCGCCGGGGCGAAAACACGCGTGCTATTAAATACTACAACAAGGAAAAGGCGCTGTGGCCGGAATCGGCCGTCTTTATGGACAGCATGATCCAGACGGCGCAGATCGCGGATAAATCATCCCAGAAGGGAGGTTCAAAATGAAGCCTCTGAGACCGCTATGCGACAGGAAATTGGAACCGCCCCGCCTGGTTTGTTTTCCTGACAGGTTTTTATCTCGCGCCCGCTTCGCTCAAGTCACAAAGCCACTAAGTTATTTATACCCTTTGCGCCTTTGCGCCTTTGCGCGAGGCTTATTTTGTTTGCTCCCCGCTGCCGCCATCATGCTCCTTTCGGGCTGTGCGACCCCGCTCGCCGACCCCGGCTACGACTATTCCGCCTTCCGCGCCGCCGACCCCCGTTCGATCCTGATCGTTCCGGTGGTCAACAACAGTGTCGATGTCGATGCCTCGGACTATTTCCTGTCGGCCATTTCGCAACCTGTTGCGGAGCGTGGCTACTATGTCTTCCCGGTCCACATGGTCAAACGCGTGATGGAGGAAGATGGACTCGCGGACGCCGACATGGTGCATAGCGCCGACCCGACGCGGCTCGCCGCACTCTTCGGCGCCGACTCTGTGCTGTATGTTTCGGTCGAACGCTGGGATGCTCAATACGCCGTGCTGACCACAACGGTCACCGTGGAGTTTAACTATGTCCTGAAAGACGGGCACACCGGCGAGACGCTCTGGCAATCCGACCAGAAAATCGTCTACCAACCCCAGAGCGGTGGATCCGGAAATATCTTCGCCGACCTGATCATCTCGGCGGTGCAGGCTGTTGCCACCAAGGCCAAACCCAACTATATGCCCTTGGCGCGCCAAGCCAATGCGTACACGGTCGTCGAAACCCACCACGGCCTCCCCGCCGGACCCTACCGGAAGGAAGAGTATGGGCTAGATGCAGAACGATTCTAGTTCATGAAACAGCATGCTCCCAGACAAATTCCCCATGCCATAGCCGGCGCCCTTATGCTCCTGTCCGGAGCCGCCTTTGCCCAAGTTGACGATGCCATCCGCTCCGCGCACCTTTCCTCGGCCTACGCGGCAATCATTAACTTTTCTG
>DAOUQA010000052.1 GCA_030625905.1 Kiritimatiellales bacterium
TCGTTGACCCTGAAGAAATCAGAAATTTGTTGGATGGGTTTATACGTTCCGTAGAAAACCAAGCGGTCAAAGCAACCGATGGTTCCATGGATGTTTTGCTCAAATCGTTGAGTCAAAAGGTATGGAGTTTTCATGCCTCTACTTATACCGTTCAAATTTCCTCAGAGAAAGAGGGTTCCGGCTCTGCCGGGTTGGGACTTGGCAGGAGGTGCTTTGAAGGGGATACGGCAGTGTTTTTGAGGTGTGCTGAAACAAATAAACCCCTGCAAACAAATCGTTTACAGGGGTTTGGTAATAATGGTGAGCCGGCAGGGGCTCGAACCCTGGACCCTTTGATTAAAAGTCAAATGCTCTACCGACTGAGCTACCGGCCCACAAAATTTGTGGTTTTATACAGGGCGGAATCGTTTCTTTCCTGTAAGGGAGCGGATGTTCTACCTAATCGCTCCGGGTGAGGCAAGTGCTAATTTCCCCATTTCTTTTGTTTCCGTTCCATGAATGTTTTCGCTATCGTGTTTATGTACATGAAGGCAATTGATCAAGGTGATGAAATGAAAGTTGTTGGGCTGATTCTAGGGGGCGGCGCAGGGAGCCGTTTGCAACCTTTGACGAGGAAGCGGGCGAAGCCCGCAGTTCCAATTGCCGGGAAATACCGATTGGTCGATATTCCCATCAGCAACTGCATCAACAGCGGAATCCGCAGGGTTTTTCTGCTGACCCAGTTCAACAGCGTGTCGCTGCACCAGCACATTGGCGCTACCTTCCGTTTCGACCAGTTTAGTGGCGGGTATGTACGTATCCTTGCTGCCGAGCAGACGCCGGATTCAGAGGGCTGGTTCCAGGGGACGGCGGATGCGGTGCGCCGCTCCATGCGGTATTTCATGGATGAAGCACCGGACTTGGTGGTGATTCTTTCCGGCGACCAGCTCTATCGGATGGATCTGAAGGATGTGATTGAATCGCATCTTATCAGCAAGGCGGACATTACCATAAGCACGAAACCCGTCGTGCGTGAAGAGGCTGCGAGTCTGGGTATCATGCAGGTGGATAAATATAGCCGGATCATTCATTTCGCTGAAAAACCGGGCGATACCCCTGAACTTAACGAACTGCGCGCCCCGCTCTATGAAGATGAACGTTATTTGGCGAGTATGGGTATCTATGTATTCAAGACCGAGATATTGCAAAAGCTGCTGAGCGAAAATACCGAGCCCGATTTCGGGAAACACATTATTCCCTGGGCGATTGATAGATACAAAGTCTGTAGCCACATCTTTGACGACTATTGGGAGGACATCGGAAGCATCCGTTCTTTCTGGTCGGCAAATCTGGCGCTTACCGACCCGCTGCCGAGCTTTTCGTTCTACGACATGGCTTCGCCGATCTATACCCACATGCGCTACCTTCCGCCCTCGAAGATCAACCAGTGCGATCTTACCCGTTGCCTGCTTTCCGATGGTTGCATCATTACCGGCAAGCGCATCGTTCATTCCGTCATTGGTTTGCGTGCCCTGGTGGGCGAGGACACCGTGATCGAGGATTCGATCATCATGGGTGCCGACTATTATGAACATGGGAAAACCATGCACAAGTCGGGTGTCCCGCTGGGCATTGGCGCGAACTGCATCATCAAGCAGGCGATTATCGATAAGAACGTCCGGATCGGCGATGGGGTTGTCATTTCTCCGGAGGGCAAGTCCTCCGACGAGGAAAACGACCTCTACTGGGTTCGCGACGGCATCATGGTAATCCCCAATGACACCGTGATTCCATCCGGAACCGTGCTGTAGTCCAAAGGAGAGAGAAATGGTACACTGGAAGTTTTCTGCGCTGGGAATGTTATCATTCGTTCTTTTTTTTATCGGCCATGCATCGGCTGGCGGTTTTGGCAAGGACGGTCTCGATAACTGGAAGGCGGTTAATGGCGACTGGCATCTGGAAAATGATCAACTGCGGATAGACGCCGATGATGAGCAGGCAACCATCTTCTACAACGGTGCGAACCGGCAAAACTATCTCATCGAAGCGGAGGTATCTTTCGAGAGAATCGTCCAAGCCGATTGCTGGATATCCATTGCCTTCAGGGCGGCCTCCGATGCCTCCGTCGTGTCACATTTTATCGTGAAGCCCGGAGCGACTGCGGATAACAGTTGTGCTTTTGTCGTTAGAAAGCAGGATCAATGGTCACCGCGAAGATCGGCATCCTCGAAAAGTGATTTTAAAATAGGTGTGGCAAGGCATCTCAGGCTTGTCGTGAAGGGTGAAGAAGTCACGGCCTACCTTGACGGGGATAAGCTGTTCACCAGTCACTATTGCGTGGATAGGCCTTCCGGGCTGGTCGGTTTTGGGGTTTATGGGTGCAGGGCGGCTTTCGGCGATTTTTCCATAACGGATCTGCCGGAATCAGAGCTCATCCAAAGGAAGAAAAACGATGACTACCTGATCATCGCGCACAGGGGCTATTCCGCAAAGTATCCTGAAAACACCATCGCAGCCATCAAGGGGGGCATCGATGCCGGTTCCAATGGAATCGAATTCGATGTGCACCGATGCGCCAGCGGCCAAATTGTGCTGATGCACGACTACACACTTGAGAGGACAACCGATGGGGAAGGCAAGGTGGCTGAAACAACACTCGCCGACCTCCAAAAACTCGATGCCGGGGGATGGAAGGGAGAGCGGTTTGCCGGTGAGCGCGTGCCGTCGCTTGATGAGGCACTTAAGGCTTTTGAGAATACAGGTGCTACTGCGGTCATCGAGGTCAAGGCCAAGGATATCGACGCAAAGGAACTCGCCGGGTTGGTCTCGTCACACAAGGTGAAGGCCTGCGTGATTTCATTCCGAAAGGACAAGATCGAGGAAATCAAGAATGTCGACGGCGGCATCCGTTGCGGGTTGCTGTTGAGTAGGGTGCAGGAGGGGTGCGATCCGGCCGACTGGATGTTGGAGCAGGCCGAAAAGCTCAAATGCGAAGTGCTCTCGGTCAACTTCCAGATGCTCTCTTCCGACATAATTAAGAAGTTGCAAAAAAACAAAATCGAAGTGTGGGCATGGACGGTGAATGACCTAGCGGTCATGCAGGCTCTTGTGGACTGGGGGATCGACGGCATTACAACGGATCTACCCGAGGCAAGAAAAGAGATCATTGTCCAGCACGATGACCTTTAGTATCAGCACTTCGTCTGCCGCACGCACTTTAAGCCCGGCCAGATAGGACTGCGCAAAGTGGCGATCGACCGCGTTTACTTCAAGGAGGTAAAAGACGGAGCGGATATCATGCTGATCGACGCTCCCACCGACCTCCCGCAGCCGATGCCTTTCTCCGCCAAATAGGCGCTCGTGAAATTCCCGGAAAACGTTTTCCAGACCTTTGTAAAAGCGGTATGTTGGCGCGCTTATTCAAGGAGAGGTGTGCAATGGATTTGAACACGATCAACGAAGAATGGTTCCTCGGGCAACTGGAAGCGGCGGAAATGGATGCGGCCGGACTGGTCTCGGTTTTCACGGAAATGGATGCGGCCGACCGCGGCGAGGAAGCAGATGGCTGGGCGCAGAGGCTGTTCCAGAAGTGTGCGGAAGCAAACGATATCGACCGAACCCTGTTGGTCTTGGAATGGCTCGCGACCGTCCCGAAGTCGGTGGAGGATGTCAAGAGTTCTGTGGAAAAGCTGCTTTCCAGGGATCAGAATGCGCTGAAAATGGTCGAGCCGGCAGGCTTCGGGGGAAGTATTCCCGTGGCTGAATGTTTTAAGCGCTTGCGCCACCTTCGGTCGCTCAAGACGGGAATGCTCTGCTACAACTCCACATGGGGCTTCGGGATCGTCGAACATATCGACTATTTCTATCGGAACATCGAGATCGATTTCGAACGCAAGGGCGAACACGAGATGGCATTCAGCTATGCGGTCGAGGCTCTTGAGGCTCTCGCCGAAGACCATATCCTTGCCATCAAGCACAACCAGCCGGAAGAGCTCGAGCGCTTGATCAAGGAGGATCCCGCCGAAGTTGTGCGCATTACCTTGCGCAGCTACGGCCCGATGTCTGTTACCCGTCTTCAGGAGACCATGGAGCCATCGATCTTACCGGAGAACGGCTGGAAAAAGTTTTGGGCTGCGGCCCGGCGTGAACTCAAGAACGATGCCGCCGTTGAAATCCCCAAGAAGCGCTCGGAAAACCTGATCCTCCACAAGGACGTGGTGGACTACGACGACGAATGGTTTTCCCGTATTGAGCAGGAACGTGACATCGAAGGGCTTTTCGATCGTTTCAAGGGAATCCTCGAAAAGAAGATCGATACCTCGTCGGAAGCCGCCCAGAAAGCGCTGGCAAACCGCCTTTCCTTCATTATCAAGGGCGCTCCCTCCGCAAGACCCGAGTGGAAGGCCGAAGGCTTCATCTATGCCCGTATTTTCAATATCGAACCCATCGGGCTTGATACGGCCAAGCTCATCCGCGATCTGGTTGCTGGCGATCTTGTGGTCACGCTGGAACGCTTGCCGTCGCGCCAGCTTCAAACCTTGTTGACCATTTTGATCGAAAATGACAAGGATGCCGTGATTGCTACGCTACGCGAGGTTGTTCCGGTGGTCAGCCACCCGGTGCTGAATGAAGTCATGTCCTCGCTGATCGCGAACGGCGCCGAGGAGGATGTCCGGAGCATCATGGCCACCGCCGTAGCTCGCCGTACGGCCAGTGCGCCGATGCTGCTCTGGTGCCAGCGCTCACCCAAGCTCGTCGACAAATGGCAGCTTATCTCCAAGGGCGACCTTGCCTTCCGCGTCCAGGAAGTCCTTGAAGTCAATAGTTCCGGTGCCATGCTCCGCGCGCAAAACCAGCTCCGCGAGCGCTTCCAGCAGGAAGAGTGGCTGCACGATGTCATGGGTTCCATGACCGGGCAGCAGCGCCGCGACTTCCTTCGCCGCACCAATGAAGGCCAAGGATGGGACGTGCTCGACCGCAAGTCGGTTGTCGCCAAGGTGCTGCGCAAGTTTCCGGAGTTGCAGGACATCATCCTGCCGCCGAAAAATGCCGCGTCGAAGAAGGAGATTCCGTTCACCTCCAACCGAAGCTATGCCGAACGACAGAAGCAGCTTGAACGGATCATGACGGTCGAAATTCCTGAAAACTCGAAGGAGATCGAGGTGGCGCGTAGCTATGGTGACCTCCGCGAAAATGCCGAGTTCAAGTATGCCAAGGAGCGGCAGGGGCTACTTATGGCGCAGGGTGCACAGCTCGCCGAAGACCTTGAAAAAGTCAAGCCGACCGACTTTGCCGGCGTGGCCCTCGATAAAGTGGCGAGGGGTATAGGCGTTGAACTGGCTTATCCGGGTGGTGCGGAAGAAACCTTCTACATCCTCGGTGCATGGGACCAGGACGAGGTACTTTCGATCATCTCCAGCGAAACCGCGATGGCCAAGGCACTTGTCGACCATGTGGTTGGCGATACGATAGAGATTCCTGCCGGCGAGTGTGAGCTCAAGGCGATCCTTCCGCTATCCGACAACGTCAAGGATTGGATCAATGGATAATGTAGGCGGAGCTTCCAGCTCCGTTGGAATGAGGCTTGTGCGTTAAACTCAGCTTTGTAATGGATGGAAAAGTGTTCTGGGTTCTTCCGGAACGAAGCAGGATGCTTCGTCTACGCTTGCTCGACCTGCACAACCTCCACCGTCGCTCCCGACTGTCGCCAGCGTATTTCAAGGTCGAAGATGCGTGTGCCGAATACGCGGTCGGGGTCATCGGTCTGGTAGGCCGGCCGCGGATTGTAGGCAAGCATGTCGCAAACCAGTTTCCGTAGCGCGGGACGAGATTCGTTTTCAAAAGCTTGGACGGCATGCTCTGCCTCAGGGCTGAATTCCACGGTGTTGACCGGTTGGGGTGCAGTATCGGCGAATGCGCCCGTTGCTTCGGCGATGCGGTCGGCGTAGGGGATGTAGGGCTTAATATCGAGCACCGGGGTACCGTCAAGAAAGTCGCCCCCTCCAAGCTTCAATACACTTCCATCGATTCCAAGCAGTTCCACCACCGATAGCCCGATCGGGTTGGGCCGGAAGTTCGAGCGCGATGCAAACACGCCGACGCGCTCGTTGCCGCCCAGTCGCGGCGGCCGTACTGTTGCCTTCCACGAGTCGTACGTTGATTGGTGGAACACAAAGACGATCCAAAGGTGCGAAAAGGCCTCCAGCCCGCGCAGGGCATCCGGTGTATCGCACGGCGACAGCAGCTCCAGCGTAGCTGTTGCGCTCTTCACCAGTCCCGGCTGGCGCGGAATACCGAACTTTTCGCCATAGCACGAATGGATCGTGCCGATGGGGGCGAATGCAAATTGCGAATCAGCTTCTAGGTTCATTGGAATCGTGGAATACCTTGTGCGACATGATTAACAGAATAATTGGAACAGAATGATTTTCTGTACTGTGTTAGCCACGAATTATTCTGTTCCAATTATTCTGTTTGAGTTCTCTTGCAGTGAAGCCATATGGGTTAGGGTTCGTGCGAGATCGCTTCTACCGGACAGCTCTCTTCAGCTTTCAGGGCGCTTTCTTGAAGCGCCGCAGGAACGGGATCAAGCCTTACCTTCGATTTTCCATCGGGAAACTCGAAGACTTCCGGGCTGATTCCATTGCAGGCCTCGCATCCAACGCATAAATCTCTATCAATTATGAATCTCATGGTTTCTCCTGTTTGATTATTCCCCCAGATAGATCAGTAGCTTGTCCTGGCTGAGGACGACAAGGTCGCCGATGCCGTCGCCATTGAGGTCGCCGGATTCGACGTCGTGCGGCTCTGTGCCGCGGTTTTGCTTGCGGTTGACGAAGTCGGAGGTGAGGTATACCTCGAACAGGAGTTCCTTTTTCAATTCGCCATCAGCCAGGCTGACGAGTTCGATGGCGCGGTTGGCGGGATCGATGAGCGCGACCATGGGGCGGGGCGGGGAGCCGAGCTTAACCGCCTTGGCATAGGCGAGCATCGGATCTTCGGAGGGTGAGATATATTCGGCTTTGGAAACGGGCGCAAGGCGCGTGCCGTTGCTCATGATTTCGTTCAGTCCGGTACGATCGAGCAAAACCACGGTGTCGCGATCCTTGTTCTTGAGCTGGACGAGAGAGAAGATGGTTTTGTCGGCATCGGGGATGTGGATCTTGCCCCAGCCATCGCCTTCGGCATCGAAGCGGATAAGGTCGCCGGAATCACGGTCGTAGAACAGGGAACCGGACGCTCCGTCGAGCAGTTTGTATTCGCAGGAGGCGATCAATTCGCCGCGCGGGTTTTCGGGGTTGAACTGGCGGGTGGCTTCGTAGCGGTCGCCCTTCCATTCAAAGCGGCGGGCAATTGCACCTTGCGATACGGTCAGCACGGAGCCGTCGCCGGGAGCGCCGAGGCGGATATTGGAAAGGGTAAGCGGCTGGGCAAGTGCACGGAACGATTCGCTGGTGAGCGGCTCGATCTTCTCGTCGGCAAAAAGGAACATTTCCGGCGTGTCGTAGGGCATGAAGACGATGAGGCCAATCTTGCCTTCGGGAAGCTGGAAGGCGAGCAGGTCGGCGGGGTCGTTCTGTAGGTCGAGGGGATAGATGGATACCTTGGTGCCGTCCTTTTCGAGACGGGCAAGCTGAAGTTCCTTGCCGTCGTTCTTGCAGGCAAACCAGCAGTCGTCGCCGGATTCGATAGCGCAACCGGCCAGTACGTTGCCGGGCGTCTGGGGGATGGTCGGAAAGCGGTCGAGGGCTCCGGCGGAATGGAGCGCGGCAATCTTTTCCTTCTTACTGACGACAAGGAGGTCGCCGTTGGCTAGTCGTGAAATGTGGGTGGTGCCGGAGAGGGTATCGATGCGTCGCGGTTCGGGGTCGAGGCCGTTGGTGCCGCCGTAGTAGAGGTGGAGGCGGCTAAGCTCGGGTGCGGCGACGAGCAGGTCGTCATAGCCATCGTCATTGAAGTCGGCGGCCACCCAGGCGGGAGCGTTCTTTTTACCGGCACCTTCAAGTCCGATTCGGGCGGGCGAAACCTCTTGTGATTCCAGCAATGCAGGTTGTTCCTTTTCGGCAAAGCCGTAGGTGCGGAAGGCAAGCCGGTTGCGCAGCACCATGCCGATCTGTGGCTCCGACCCTTCGGGCTGGAGGATGTCCATATATTGTCGGGGCGGGAGGTCGATCGGCTGTTCGATGCCGTAGAGGCCGTCGCCCTTGCCGTAGCGCACCTTCAACGGGTTGCGGGGGGCATTGAAGTGGAAGGCGAGGTCGGCAACGCCGTCGGCATTGATATCGACAATATCGCCATAATAGCTTTTGTCGGCCGAAAAAGTGAGGGTTTTCTTTTCCTGGAAAGGGCGTGTTTCGGTGTTCCAGTGCAGGTCGGCTTGGTTGCGGCGGCAGACGAGAATATCTTTTTTCCCGTTTTCGTTAAGGTCTCCGATTTGGATGGTAACGACGGATGAGGGATCCTTTATAAAAATGTGCTCGGGGTCGCCGAAGGTGCCGTCTTCCTGCTGGTAGCGCAACTGCAGGCCGATGGCCGTGCCGAAGGTGATAATGTCGAGCCGCCCGTTGTTGTCGAGGTCGGCCACACGCAGTGCCTTGATGCTTTGGTCGACAATCATGCCCTTGTTCTCGAAGCACGCCTCCAGTTCCGGCAGGTCGTCTGTCCTTTCGGCATCCGCCTTGCGAATGAGGATTTCGAGCCGCGAAATATGGTTGTTGGCGAAGAGGATATCATCGAGGCCGTCGCCGTTGATATCGTCAACGATCAGGCGGCTGGTGCCATTGTCAAACTCGAAGATTTCCAGCGGCTGGAAGCCGAAATCGCGCGGTGTTTCATCGGCCAGTGCACAGGTGAACAGAAGGCTGGCGGCAACAAACAGGGGAAACTTCGACATTTGGTATTCCTTGTTCAAGATTTGGTATTCAAGCGGCTTTTCCGCACTAGTATTTCAGAATGATCCGCTGGTGGAGGCCATCGCCGTCGGCTTCGACATACTGGTATGAGACATTGAAGAAAGAGGCAATGTGGTCGGCAGGTGGTAGCTTGTTGAGGTCGGGCGGTGGGAGAGGGGATCCGCTCTTGGCCCAGTTTTTCTGCATGAGGTTGAAATATTCAGGTTTGCCCAGTTCGCGTACGATGATGGCCATGTTCTTTTTCCAGTCGACGGCACCGAAGCCGAATGCGCGCGGCGGAACATGCTGGCGTAGTCCTTTGACAAGCGGTGAGCGCTCGAACGATTCAGTGGCGGTGGCATCGCCGCTCTCGCTGCGGATGACTTGACGGATGCCATCGGGCTGGCCGTAGAGGAGGTAGTCGCCCGCTACGCCGAACGCGATATCGCTCTCGGGATCGGAGTCATTCACCGTGTAGATGGTGTGGCCGAGGAACTCCTCGATTTCGAGGCCAGCGGCCACTTGTGGTTGCAGTGCCGGTGCGGCGAGGGCGGTTTCCAGTCCGGCCTTGAACGCCATGCTGTCCTTGAGCTCAGCGGCAACGATGGACGTCTGCTTGTCGCCTTCGGCCACGGTGAACGAAAAATATTCCGTGCCGATATTGGCCAGTAGATCCTGTTCGAAGTTGATACCGGCCTGTTGCTGTAGCATGGCCACGATCATGTCAAACTGCGGCTTGACTGCCGGCATGGCGGTGGCGAGAACGTGTGGAACCTCCTGCCAGAATCGTAGCAGGTTGAAGCGGCCGAGTTCGATCGACGCAATGTTTCCGGGGATGAAGCCGACGGTCGGGAGTTCCGATGGCTGGAGGTCGAGAAGGGTAAAAATACCTTTGTTCAGGTCGGAAACGCGCAGGTTGCTGTCAGCCACCATTTCGGCATCCTTCAGCTCGATCTTGAGCGAATAGTCTTCAATCCCCATCAACCCGAGCGCGTCGAACAGTAATTCGAAATCCATTTGGGCCGGATTGTTGGAAGCCTCCTTTTTGTCTTCCGCAATGAATTTTTTGATTAATCCGGAAATCGGGAAATGCAGGTTGAAGGCAGGATGGCCTTCGGGTTCCTTGATGGCGTCCTTCTTGAGCTGCACGATGCACTTTTCGACCCATTCCTTTGTGTAGCCCAGCACAAATGTTGCGCCTACATGTGTCTGCCACGACGATTCCTCATTGGGTGTACCCCCATTTTCAACGTGCTGGGTGATTTCCACATCCTGAAAGGTGCTCTTGATGATTTCAAACGGTTCCGGGGTGACCTCGGTCAGCTTGTCGTCCATGTCCAAGCTACGGAGAAAATCATCCTTGCTCATGGCCGCGATGATGTAGGGATTCTCCATTTCCAGGTCGAAGGCGAGAATGATTTCGCCCTTGAGCATCTTGAGCTGTTCGGCAAGCATCTCGCTCTCGGCATTGGATTCGCCTTCGAGGAACAGATCCTGCCAGGTCTCGGCATCGGGGTTGCCGAGAAAATCTTGGAACTGCGGGTCGGCCCAGAGCTTGCCGATGGACGACTGCTTGAGCTTGCTCCAGAAGTTGGTGGTGTTGGAAACGCGCACATAGGTCTGCGCCTCCGGCGGGAGTAGCGATGCCCGTTCGAGGGCGGTCGATGCCAGCGGGATGGAAAGCAGTAGGGAAAGGGAGAGGATTTTTAGTTTAGGGGACATCTACAGGCTCCTTTTGTTCGGTTGAAAATTTTCCCGGCCGCCGGGGTGGGTCGGGGTAGACAAATCCGGATTCGGGGTTGGTGGCGTCGTAGGCGAAGGCATCGATGTGGTCGAGGATGTATTTCGCGTGCCGCGCGGGAATGGCGAAGTTGAGCCCCTCCATGGTCGGCACACCCATGTTGATGATGCCCAGAACCTGGCCGCGGGCGTTGAACAGCGGCCCTCCGGAGTTTCCGGGGTTGACGGGAGCATCGATCTGCAAGTAGAGGATGCCGCCAAAGTTGCGGTGCGTCTGGCTGAGTACGCCTTCGGTAACGGTGCGTTCGAGGCCAAGCGGGTTGCCGATGGCGAAGACCGTTTCCCCGATGCTTAGGTCTTCTTCCGGCGCAAAAACGACCGGTGTGATCTCGGTGTCGAAATCCTCCAGCCGCAGCAGCACGAGGTCGTGGAACGGGGCGGTGGCGATAATTTCCACCTCCTTGTGCACGATGCGCCGCAGAATCTTGCCTTCCTGCAGGAACTGTGTGACGGAAATATGCTTTTCGCCGGCGATGACGTGGAAGTTGGTAATCAAGTATCCCTTCTTGTTGATGAAGAAGCCGGAGCCGAGGCCGGCCGCGGTTTTGACGAGGACGACGGAGGGGGCATAGAGCTTGGATGCCTCGGCGGTGGTGATACGCTCGGGTATTTGTACGGAATAGAGGCGGTTGGTGTCGTTCGGCACAGTGCCTTCGACCGCTTCGTCTTCGTAGGTGGCCAGGATCTCGCTTTGCGGGATGCGCAGTACGTCGTAGCCAAGGTCGAGCACAACGGCATCGTCGGCCTGTTTCAGGATTGGTGCCTGTACTCGGGCACCGCCTTTAACGAGGACTTTCTCCGCATGGCTTGTCGTCGCAAGCACCATCAGTAATAAGGAAAAGTGTATTTTCATGGATCGTCCTTTAATAGGTAACGAGTAATCCGTAATGCGTAATTTGCAAATTAAAAAGAAAACTTAACCCAAGCTTTGAGGCGTGTCAAAAATCCCGGCTGTTTATTATGGCGGAAAATTAGCCGCCTTACGCATTACCTGTTGCGAATTATCATCGAGCGTGCACACTTCGTCGGCAATCACCTTGACGCCTTTGCGCACAACGGCTTCGTCTTGGGCGTAGGTGACGTGGATGCCTTCGTGCTTGTGCTGCCAGTATTCGTTTTCGGAAGCGATCCTGCACCTCCGGGATATGCGCCGGATTCCCGCCGCCGAGCATCAGCATGTCGGCGCCTGCCATCGCCGCGCCAAGATCGTCCATCAGCTCGGTAATCCCTGCCTTGCGCGTAAGCTTTTCGCCAAACTTTGAGAGGTTTATGCGAAGAAGTTAACCACGCCATGGAGCGAAGCAGAAAGATAATTTTCCGCAGGAAAATAGGTGAATGCCAGTTCAGCACACGAAAGAAACGAAAAAAGGGAAGATTGGAATCCACCGTTACACTGTCGCGATCACAACGGCACGCTTGGGGGCGGGGTGGCCTTCGATGGTTTTGGTCGGATCGGCGGGGTCGAGGAAGTCGGGGAGCGACTCGAAGGTCATCCAGTCGGTGGAGTGT
>DAOUQA010000075.1 GCA_030625905.1 Kiritimatiellales bacterium
GGGCAGGCAGGGATGCCTGCCCCACATGTGGAGCGGGCATCCCTGCCTGCTCACTCTGTGCTTCAATATCCAATGAACCGGTTCCTTGCCGATAGGTACCAGATTTCAGCCGCGCCTTTTTCGGGTTGTCCCGAATGTAGGCGGTGTATTTTCCAAGGTGGTATTCCCGACGAACGATATGATCGAAAGATTCATCCATCCATAGGACTCCCGTTTGCCCAAGGAGTTTGTTGATTTGCTGGGCAGAGAAGCCTTTCCATGAATGCATGATGTCCGGCAGGTGGAATCCGATTCCCGGTGCCACTATGAGATGCACATGGTTGGGCATCACGACGTAGTCACCCAGCCGGTAGCGTTCTTTATCGAAGTGGAGCAGGGTCTGTTCGACAATCTCCGAAACCTCTGGATTCTTCAAAACACAGGAACCATGCCCTTGGTCGAGCCAATCCTGTTGCTTTTTCCGGTAGCGACGGGATTGCTCGCCGAGGTTTTCTTCAGATTCGGGATTGGGCTGATTGTGCCGCCAAATCTCCAGCTCTTCTTTCCATTGGTTCAGTTTGGCTTTTGCGATGGAGTCGGCCAGCCGGAAGGTGACGAAGTAGATGCGCGAATCCTGCATCCAGTGGGGGATGCGGCGATGGGTGGTGTGCAGGGATTCGGATGGCTCCACGGGGCGGAAGGGATTGGTGGCAAGCTCGTCCTCCGGATGGGCAGACTGGAAAGCCTGCCCCACATGTGGGGCGGACTTTCCAGTCTGCCCTTCATTCATGAGATTGAGCATCAGGACGGTGTGCTCGAAGACATCGCCTTCGGGGTGGAACTGGGGGGGTTGCTCTTGTCCAACCATGGGAAGGAGCTCGGGCAGGATATGTTCAAGCAGGCCGAGTTTGTGAAGGTGTCCAAGCGCATCGCCGGGCTTGGGACTGTCGGTCAGGATGCCCGTGAGTTCCCTCTCGATCCGTTCGGTACTGATCTTGGCAATCAAGTGCGCCATGTTGTGGATGGCGCTTTCGGTTGCGGGATCGAGCGCAAAGCCGAGGGTGTGCGCAAAACGAATGGCGCGCAGCATGCGTAAATGGTCTTCCTCGAACCGCTTGGTCGGATCACCGATCGCGGAGACCACCTTTTTTTCGAGATCGCGCTGACCGTGGACATAGTCGTGGAGCTGCTCTGCGATGGGGTCGTAGAACATGCCGTTGATGGTGAAGTCGCGCCGCAAGGCATCTTCCTGGGCAGCGCTGAACATTACAGTTTCGGGGTGGCGGCCATCGAGTGTGCCGGTCTCTTCGCGGAAGGTGGCCACTTCGACGGTTTCCTTTCCATCGACAACCGCGATGACACCAAAGGCCTTTCCGATCGGGATGGTTTTGGAAAAAAGGGCTTCGACCTCCTCCGGGAGGGCGTCGGTGGCGACATCGTAGTCCTTCGGCTCGCGACCGAGTAGCTTGTCCCGTACACAGCCTCCGGCGAAAAAGGCGAGAAAGCCTTTGGCTTGCAATGCCTGAACCACCTTGAACGCGATGTCTTTTTGTCGGATGATTTCGCTCATATTTCTTTCCCGTTCGGGAAAGTGAACTATAATGCGGGTGGTGTGTCGAAGAAAACATTAAGGAACAACTATGAATAAAATTTTCCCTTGGGTCGTTCTTCTGTTGTTTTGCATGACGTCTGCTTTCGCGCAGTTTGACGATCCGTTCTTAGTCGAAGCCCGATTGGATGGCAATGTGATACACCTCGAAATCGGTGTTCCGACCAACCATTACCTCTATGCTGACTATCTTAAAGTAACCGATTCGCTGGGCAATGGGCAGGAACCGCTTGAGCTCCCTGCAACCGCATCGATCACCGATCCGAACACCGGTAAGCCGAAGCCGGTATTCGATCAATCGTTCAAGGCCGTCTATTCGTGGAAGCCGGCGGATGGCGGGGCGGCCGAATTCCATGTCCAGTATTGGGGCTGCAACGACGAAGTCTGCTTTATCCCGCAAACGAAGGTGGTGGAGCTGGAGGCCATCGAAAAAGTTTCCGGAGTTGAAAAATCCGATGCCGTCATTCCTGCGGATTGGGAAGCCGAACTCGAAAACTTCCAAGTGATGGAAACCGAAGTCGGCTATCAAAAAGCCGAGCCATTCCTACGCTTTCTTGAGCGGGCGGAGAATGATGGGAGTGACAGCGACGTTAGCGGTTTTCGTTTGTTCCTGACCGACCCGGTGGCCTTCGTTCGCGAATCCGGACTGGTGTGGACGCTTATCTTTATTCTCTTCGGTGGCCTGCTTCTCAACCTGACGCCGTGCGTCTTGCCGATGATCCCGATCAACCTGGCCATTATCGGTGCCGGCGCGCAGGCGGGCTCGAAAGGGCGCGGCTTTGCCCTCGGCGCAACGTACGGCGTGGGAATTGCGTTCGCCTATGGTTTGCTGGGTGTCGCGGTCGTGTTAACCGGCTCGCAATTCGGAACCATCCAATCCAATCCATGGTTCAACCTCGTGATCGCCATCATCTTTATCGTGCTGGCGCTGGCCATGTTCGATGTCTTCCAGATCGACCTGTCCCGCTTCCAATCCAAGCTGGGCGGCGGGCAGCGGAAACAGGGTAGTTTTCTGGTGGCATTTTCGATGGGTTCCGTGGCCGCGCTCTTGGCCGGTGCCTGCGTTGCACCGGTGGTGATTGCCGTGCTGGCCTTGGCGACGAACGTCTACGAAGCCAATGCCGTGGCGGGGTTGGCTCTTCCCTTTATCCTAGGCTTGGGAATGGCCTTGCCGTGGCCGTTTGCCGGTGCGGGGCTCTCCTTTCTCCCCAAGCCGGGGAAATGGATGGAATATGTCAAATACGCGTTTGGCGTGGGCATCATCTTCTTTGCCTTCTACTACGGAAACCTAAGCTACCGCGCCTTCCGCCCGACCGACGTCACCGAACAAGGCGAGGTGATCGGGCACGTGCTTGTTAACGGCTCAACCAACGTTGGGTTGGCCGATGCGCTGGAACAGGCGCGTGCCGACGGTAAGCCGGTGTTCATCGACTTCTGGGCCAGCTGGTGCAAGAACTGCAAGGCGATGGATAAGACCACCTTCAAGGATGAAATGGTCAAGGCGCGTTTGGAGGGCTATACCTTTATCAAGTACATCGCCGAAGATCCGGTCGATCCCGAGACCAAGGCCGTGATGGATCACTTCGGGGTGCAGGGCCTTCCTACCTTCGTCGTGCTCCGCGCTAAATAGGGCACGAAGCTGCGCTACACGTTTGCCTGTGAAGTCGCTAACGATTCATGCAACATCGAATAGGCCGCGGCGCGGGCGGTGTTGGCAAATCCGGTGGCGGGAACGAGACCGATGATTGTCGGAGCCATCGCAAGTTGAAACGTGCCGTTGATGGCGACCATTCCGAGTAGCGGCCAAAAGTTTCCATCCGTCATGTGCCAACTTTCCTTAATGGCTTCGGCGGGGGAGTGGCCCTTTTCGAGCATGAGCAGGCTGACGAAGAAGAGCTTAACATAGATGAACAGGCCGAGTGGGAGTAGCAGGAAAAGTAGCAGTACCTTCACAAAGGCTAGGATCATGTGCATGAGCGAAACGAGGACAATCCGCCATGGTGAATATCGGGTTCGCCGATCCTTCACCGCCATCAGGGAGGTGCAGATGAGAAACACCGCAATGAGCGCCACGAACGGAGCTGCGTAGAGCATGAAGACCATCAGCTTTTCGGCATAGGCCAGCATCGTCTCGTTGAGTTCGTAGACCAGGGTCTCGGCCTGGTCCAGAGTGTCTTGCTCCAGGGCGGTCACGATTTGCGCGAGGGTCTGACCCATCGCCGACGATTCCACCTTGGCCAGTTGCTTCGGCCCGATCTGGAGCAGCATCAGGATACCCGCCAGCAGGCAGAGCGGAAGCCACCACTTGGCAAATGCTTTCCAGGCGTTGGAATAGCAGGCTCTCAGCGTGAAGCGGGGTTGTTCCATACTACTATCCATCACTCTCTTGTTAAATTGATCGCTATGAAACATTCCCTTTGATCATTATTTCCAAAGGAAATTATTTTCCGCTGCGCTTCAAGCACGCCAAATCATATGAACGTTTCTCATGACTAGATTTTTACAAGACGATTGATAACAAGACAATGAGAACTCATGGATTCTGGAAAAATAGTCTTGTTATCCATTGTCTTGTGAACCTTGTTTTGGTTGCGGCTTTTCCGCGCTAGGGTTTCCATGGCCTATGGACCGACTGCGGGGTTCGATGGTTGATAGACAAAGGAGGGGTAATTATCCTTGCCGGTGCAAATTTTTGTGGAGACCCGGGCAATGAGTCGGGTCTTGCGCTGGAAGTAGCGCTCGACCGTACCAAACCGTCGAGCAAAAAAACGTACCGGGCCGTTGTGCGGATAGGCATAGACCGATGCAGTATAAATCGTTCCCGCCGATCCGGCATCGATGGCGCGAATATGGATCAGTACCTCGTACTTCCCGAAATACCGCTTTCCCTTGGCATGGTAGATCAGATCGAACACGGAGTCCGACGTTTGCCTGCGGCACAGCTCGAAAAGATCCGTACGCTGGTTCTTCTCGTTGACGTAGTAATAGGCTCCGTTGCCGGTCCCAACGATGGGGAAGTCGATGGTGCCATCCTTGGAAACCGAGCGCCGGTATTCCCCTTGGATGCGCTGGACTAAGTCCGGTTGGCTCAGATAGCTGACTGCGGCATCGAACCGTGCCGGCAACACCCCGCAGGCTTCCGTTCGGATGCACTTCTTTTCCAGCAGCGCCTTGGCGGCTGCATCATCCAGCAAGCCGACCGTGTTCAGCGCAAAAACGTTCGACGCCACCATTGCCAGCAGAACCGCCAGACTCTGTAATGAATGCCTTTTCATAGAAAAGCACCATTAGACGGCAATCGCCCACCTCTGTTCAATGACGTTTTTTGGTTTTGCGCAGGCGGGAAGACTGCAAAGATAGCCGTTCATGAAAAACCACCAACTAAACTGTGCCTATTCCACCTGTCCGAACGACACGTTCATCTTTTGCCATTTGGCACAGGAGCCGGACATCAATGTGCACCTGCACGATGTCGAAACCCTCAACCGCTGGGCGTTCGGTGAAAAGTTTGATGTCACCAAGCTCTCCTTCCACGCGTGGCTGTTGCTGCAGGACAAATACCAATTGCTCAAGGTTGGCGCGGCCCTCGGGCGGGGCTGCGGGCCGCTTGTGATCTGTAGAAAAGACGCGTATCCGCTTGTGCTGCAACATCTGTCACACTTGCGCAAGTGTGACAGCATCGCGGTTCCCGGCGAATACACCACCGCCCACCTCCTTCTCCGCCTCTGGAATCCGGAAATCAAAAACCGCATCTTCATGCCATTCGATCAAATCATGGATGCCGTCGAATCGGGCAAGGCCAATGCGGGGGTAATCATCCACGAAGGCCGCTTCGTTTTTGAAGAGCGCGGGTTCTACTGCTTGCAGGATTTGGGCGAATGGTGGGAGGGCGAGACCGGTCTGCCGATCCCGCTCGGATGCATCGCCGCGAAGAAAAGCCTCGGAGCGGAACGCATCGCTGAAATCGAGCAACAATTGGAACAGTCGATCCAAGCCGCATTCGCCGATCCGGATTCAACCACCGAATATGTAAAGGCTCATGCGCAGGAACTCGACGATGATGTCATCCGTCGGCACATCGAAACCTACGTCAACGACTTTACCCTCGACCTCGGCGATGAAGGCCGTGCGGCGATTGAAAAACTTAAACAAATGGCCGGGAATGCGGGGATAATTTAATAGCAACGGATTGATATAAGCAACGGATGGCAGGAGATCCGCTGCTTATATCAATCCGTTGCAGGAAATCACTTGGGTTTTTAATGATTGGAATTTTGTTTGCAACGGAGATGGAGGCGAAGCCGTTCCTTGACCGGGGCGAGGCACCGGGCGTGGTTGCCGTAGTGTCCGGCATGGGTATGGAGGCGGCGCGCATTGCCGCAGAAAAGCTGATCAGGGAAAACGGCTGCACAACCATCATCAATGCCGGCGTATGCGGTGCGCTCGACGATTCCCTCGAACGTGGCTCGGTTCACCGTGTTTTATCCGTTGGCGTAGATGGGACGACCGGCTCCGTTGTACTGGGCAAAAAAGGGTTGCGACTTGTAACTGTTGAAAAACCCGTATTCCAGCCGGACCGGAAAAAGGAACTCTCCAAGCAGGCCGATCTCGTCGACATGGAGGGTTATGCTGTTGCCCGCGTCTGTGAAGAACACAACATTCCCTGCATCCTGATTAAGGGGGTAACGGATTTTGGCGACGGCAACGGCAAGGCCGATATCCAAAAACACATTGACTCCGTTTCCAAAACAGTGGCTGAGAAAGTAGATGGAGCGTCCCGCTCCATTGCAACGAAGCGAGACGCTCCATCTACATTGCAAAAGCTCCACTCCTTTACAAAAATCGAACACACGATCTTTAGTCTTCCGCTGCTGTTTGCCGGGGCATGGCTCGGGGCGGGGGGCATGCCGTCGATCAAGGTCTTGTTGCTTATCGCCCTCATCGGCCTAGGCGCACGCATCTTCGGCATGGCCGTTAATCGCATCCTCGACAAAAACATCGACGCCAAGAATCCACGCACGAAAAACCGCGAGCTACCCTCCGGCAAGCTCTCTTTGGCGCAGGGTGTTGCCGTGGCGTTGGCTGGGCTGGTCATTTATTTTGCTGGATGCGCGCTTTTGGGCGAAACCGTCCTCAAGTTATCCCTCGTTCCCTTGGTTCCGCTGGCGCTCTATTCCCTCCTCAAGCGGTTCACTCCGCTGTGCCACTATGGCATTGGCGTATGTCTGGCGGCCGCGCCACTCGGCGCGTTTGTGGCGGTAACGAACAGTCTGGCATTCACGCCTGAGGTGGTGCTGCTGGCCATCTTTACCTTCTGCTGGATCAGCGGCTTCGACATTATCTACGCGCTGATGGATATCGACTTCGACCGTGCCAACGGTGTACGCAGCATTCCGGCATCGCTCGGCTCCACCGGTGCGCAGTTGGTTGCAGCCATCACGCATCTGGTCTCCATAGCCGCCTTGCTTTTCCTTGTCGATGGCTGGCTTTCTGGAATTGCGGCGGCAGTGTCCATCGCGGCCTTTGGCGCGGCCTACTTGCCTGCCATCCCCGTGCATGTTAGGTTTTTCCCGATCTCCGCCATCGCCGGCATCGCCGGCGCGCTGGTGGTGCTGTTGCGATAGAATGGTTGCAACGGATTGATATAAGCAACGGATGGACAGGAGATCCGCTGCTTATATCAATCCGTTGCTGAAAAAGGACTTGTTATGGATTTGGTTGTGGCAATGACGGGCGCGTCGGGTGCGCTGGCGACGAAGCTGTTGATTGAAAAGTCGCAGTGGCCGGTGACGCTAGTGGCGAGCCGGATGGGCCGCGTGGTCTACGAGCAGGAAGTCGGCCCTTTCGCCGAGCTTGAGGCACTGGCGGCCAAGGTGTGGAGCGACGCCGACCTGACCGCGCCGATTGCATCCGGGTCGGTTCCAACGGCGGGGATGGTGATCGTGCCATGCTCGGCCAATACGCTCGGCAAGGTGGCTGCGGGCATTGCCGACTCGCTCGTAACGCGCGCGGCGCACTGCCAGTTGAAAGAAGGGCGCAAGCTGGTGCTCTGTGTGCGCGAGGCGCCGTGGACGCTGATGAATGCGCAATCCGCCGCCACGGTGGCTGCGGGGGGCGGAACCATTATGCCCATCTCGCCGCCATACTACATGGCCAAAGGCCGCAATCCCAGCGAGGTGTCTGTTACCGAAATGCTCGGCTACTATGTTGACCACGTCCTCTCCCTCTTCGGGCAAACTGCACCACAGACTTGGGCGGATGTGCGGTAGGGATGTTTTTGCAACGGATTGATATAAGCAACGGATAGGAAGCTGGATGACTGGAAAACTTTTGCATGAAGAGATTACGAGACAAGTAATCGGCGCAGGGATGGATGTTTTTAATTCAGTTGGCCCTGGGTGGGATGAGTGGGACTACCATCGCACCATGTTGAAGGCTCTTGCCGACAGGGGATTAAAGGCCGAAAGCCATTTGCGTGGGAATCTCATGCATCGAGGCGAGTGCGCAGATCGTTTCGAGTTGGATATCATGGTTGAAGACAAGGTGATTCTTGAGCTTAAACATATCCGGGAGGGTTTTGCGTCCGAACACTATGTCCAGCTGATTAATTATTTGAAGTTTTGGAAGAAGGATCTTGGCTTGCTGATGAATTTTGGAGGAGATCGTTTATATTTCAAGCGGGTTCCGTATACACCAAGAAAAGGAACGATTGGAGTTGCAGGAAAGTGGAGCGACCTGCAAGAGGAGTGCCCCGAACTATTAAATACGATAAAGGACGCTTGTTTCCATATTCTGGCGGAGCATGGCTTGGGCTACAGCAGAAATACATCTGAAAAGCTGTTGATGCGTGAATTGAAATTCTTGGATGTGGAAATCAATAATCCGTTGGTTGACTTGGCTTATGGAAACCTCAAGCTGGGCGAGCGACATGCGGGGGCTTTTTCGGCAGATTCTCGTCTCATGCTAAAAGCGAGTGCTTTGCCTGAAAATACAAGTTCAGTGGATTTAGCTAGATTGAAAAGTTGCATGGCTCAAGTTGATATCCCTTTGGGGTTGTTGGTAAATTTCGGAAAATCAGTTCTGCTCTTGCGGGCAATAAAAATGATGTAGGCCATCCGTTGCTTATATCAATCCGTTGCAAAAAAAGGATTTTGTCATGTTTAGGGATTTGAGGGAGTTTGTTCAGGCGCTGGAAGAGAAGGGCGATCTGGTGCGGATCAAGGCGGCGGTCGATCCGGATCAGGAAATCACGATCATCCAGCACAAGGTGTTGGCCGCGGGCGGTCCGGCGCTGCTGTTCGAGAATGTGAAAGGCTCGCCGTATCGGCTGGTGAGTAATCTCTACGGAACACCGGAACGTGTCCGGATGGTTTTTGGCCGCGATCCGGCGGAGATCGGCGAGGAGATGGCCGGGCTGGCGGAAAAATTGATGCCGCCCACACCTGCGCAGGTGTGGGGAAACCGTTCCGCCATCCGCAAGATCCTCCGGAGCCGCATGAAGACGGTGCGCTCTGGGCCGGTGCTGGAAACGGTTCACGAACCAGCCAACCTAAACGAGCTGCCGGTTCTGAAATGCTGGCCGCTCGATGGCGGGCCGTTTTTTACGCTTCCGCTGGTGCATACGGTCGATCCCGAAACGGGCGGCGGCAACCTCGGGATCTACCGCATGCAACGGTACGACGATTGCTCGACCGGCATGCATTGGCAGATCGAGAAGGGCGGGGGATTCCATTTCAAGAAGGCGGTTGGGCTCGGGCAGCCGTTGCCGATCAGCGTGGCGCTGGGGGGGCCGCCCGCGCTGACCTTTGCGGCAATCGCGCCGTTGCCGGAGGGGATCGACGAACGCCTTCTGGCCGCACTGATGCTGGGTCGCCCACTGGAGGTGCTGGATCGCAAAACCACGGGGCACAGAATTTCATCGCAGGTTGAATTTCTCATCGAAGGCACTGTAACGCCGGGCGACGAGTGTCGTGAGGGACCATTCGGCGACCACCTCGGACACTATTCCCACTCGGCCGATTTCCCCGTATTCCGCGTTGACCGCGTACTGGCGCGCAAGGATGCCATCTATCCGGCCACCGTGGTCGGTAAGCCGCCGCAAGAGGATTTTTATATTGGAAACGCACTGCAGGAAATGTGCGTTCCGCTGTTGAAGATAATGAGGCCTGCCATCGTGGATCTGTGGTCGTATGCCGAGACCGGCTTCCATCCGCTGGCGGCAATGGCCGTGAAGCAGCGTTACGGCAAGGAGGCACTCAAGCATGCATTTGGCATTCTTGGCGAGGGGCAGCTTTCGTTGACCAAGGTACTGATGGTGTGTGACGAGGATGTGAATGTTTGCGATTTTTATTCGGTTAGCCGCGCGTTGCGCGAGCATCTGGATCCGCTCGACGGCGTGCATCTGATTGCGCCGACCGCACAAGACACGCTCGACTTTACCGGCCCCGCAATCAATTTTGGTAGCCGCCTGTTGTTGCTGGCCAATAAGGGGAAGGATTCGCCATTGCGTCCTGCCCCGCCTCCGCCGCCGAAGCCGTCGGAAGTGCATCCAGGCATTCGCGATATTCGTGCATTTGGCGAAGGGGTGTTGATGGTACAGGTGGCCAAGGGGTGGAACCGCGACGAAATTCAGAAGTCGCTCGCAGGCCATCCGGTTGCGAAGCAATATATCCTTCAGGTGGCGGTTTCCGAAGACGTCGATATTCACGACGACATGATGGCGCTGTGGGGCTGGTTCACGCGCTTCGATCCCTACATGGACATCCA
>DAOUQA010000161.1 GCA_030625905.1 Kiritimatiellales bacterium
CGATAAGGTTGGCGTGCGCCCCTTCCGCTCTGCGCTGGATATGTATGGCTACATTCCTGAATGGATGCCCAAGATGATCCCTGAGTTTGCCGAAGCTGGAATCGATGATCCGAAGATCATCATCCTCGAAACCTACTGGAACGCCGCTAACGACTCGGGCTTTAATCCTCGCCTTAAAAATCGACGATGTTCGCGATGTGGGCTTCCAGCTTAGCGATGGGCAGGCGGATCTGCTCCATGGTGTCGCGGTCGCGGACGGTGACGGTGTCGTCCTTTTCGATGGTGTCGAAGTCGATGGTGACGCACAGGGGCGTTCCGATCTCGTCCTGGCGGCGGTAGCGGCGACCGATGGCGCCGGTCTGGTCGTAGAAGCATTTCCAGCGCTTGGAGAGCTGCTCGTAAAGCCCGCGGGCCTTCCCAACGAGTTCTTCCTTGTTTTTGAGCAGCGGGAGCACGGCGACCTTGTACGGCGCAATGCACGGGGCAAAGCGCAGGACGGTGCGGGTTTCGTAGCCTTCGGGCGCGCGCTTGGCTCCGGCCTCGGCGGTAAGCACTTCGCCGCCGCCTTTCTTGATCCACTCCTCGCGGTAGGCTTCGCACAGCAGCGCGAGGGCAATGCGGTCGACGCCGGCGGAAGGTTCGACGACGTGCGGGATATAGGTTTCCTTGCTTTCTTCGTCGTGGTATTCGAGCTTCTTGCCGCTGGCTTCCTGATGCTGCGTGAGATCGAAGTTGCCGCGCGCGGCGATGCCTTCGAGCTCCTGCGTTCCAAAGGGAAAGTCGAACAGGATGTCGGTGCAGGCACTGGCATAGTGTGCGAGGGCATCGCCTTCGTGGATGTCGCGGTGCATGCGGCCCTCGGGCAGGCCAACCTTTTCGTACCACTTGAGGCGCTCGGCCACCCAGTATTCGTGCCACTCGGCATCGGTGCCGGGCTTGATGAAGAATTCGAGTTCCATCTGCTCAAACTCGCGCGAGCGAAAGGTGTAGTTGCGCGGGTTGATTTCGTTACGGAATGCCTTACCGATCTGTGCGATGCCGAAGGGAATCTTGTTGCGGACGGTGGAGCAGACGTTGCCGAACTGGGCAAAGATGCCCTGTGCCGTTTCGGGGCGGAGGTAGGCCACGTTGGAGCTTTCCTCCACGGGGCCGACATAGGTCTTGAACATCAGGTTGAATGCGCGCGGCTCGGTAAGCGTGCCGGCTTCATTGGTGTCGGGGCCGACAAGCTTTTCGTAGGCTTCGAGCGGAATGTCGAGCAGGGCGGCTTCCTCGTAATCGGCGGCATCGGCCTTGGCGATCTTCTTGACCTTCTTTTCCGCCGGGGCAGGAGCGCCTTCGTGGTAGGCGAACATGAGGGCGTCGGCATCGGTCTTGTGCTTGAGCACGAAGATCTGGTCGGCGCGGTAGCGGCTCTTGGTTTCGCGGCAGTCGAGCATTGGATCCTTGAAGTTGCCGACATGGCCGGAAGCTTCCCATACGCGCGGGTGCATGATGATTGAGCTGTCGAGGCCAACAATGTCCTCGCGCAGTTGGGTCATCGATTTCCACCAGCAGGCCTTGATGTTGCGCTTCATCTCGACGCCGAGCGGGCCGTAGTCCCAGAAGCCGTTGATGCCGCCGTAGATTTCCGACGTCTGGAAAATAAAACCACGCCGCTTGCACAGGCTGGCAAGGGCGTCCATCGTTACGTGGTAGTCGTTTGCTTTCATAAGACCGGCGAGAATGCCCAAGGCGGATAAACGGGTCAAGGATGAAGGGCACGGAATTGATCCGCCCGCTCTGCGAGGGTGTCCCGGCAGGGGGTAGATGGTATGCGCATTTTTATCGCATGTGGTGGGTCATGATTCCGCCGATGACGAAGAAGGCAATGATAGCGCCCCACGGGCCGAGCCAGGGTAGGATGATCATCTGCTTGGCAAGGTATTCCATGGTGAACTGCGTAGCGTAGAAGCCGAAGAACATGACGAGCGCGAGCATGATGCCAGCAAAGGCACCCTTGCGGCCGGTGTGCGCGCCGACGGGAATGCCGATCATGGTGATGATGATGCAGACGACGGGCATGGAGAGGCGGTGGTGGAAGTCGACCTTGTACTTGACGAGGGTCTCGCGGGAGAGCATGGACCGGTGGGTCTGGATATATTTCCACAATTCCATGGAAGATTGGTAGGCGGGATCCTTGATCTCACCCATGAAGTCTTCGGGTATTTCGGGCAGCCTGCGCATTTCCATGGTTTGGAACGCTTCGGCGGTTCCGGCGAGGTTTCCGAGCTTGTCGTACTCCTGCACGGTGCCGTTTTCGAACCACCAGCGGCCATCCATCCAGCGCGCCTTGGAAACGTTGTACTTGGTGCGGTCGGTTCCGTCTGCGCGTCGCTGGATAAGTTCGATTCCCTGCATGGCGTAGCTTCTCGTGTCGAACTTCTTGATGTACCAGAGGTGGTTTGCGGCGGGGTTGTTGAAGGCGATGCGTTCGGAGTAGACCTCGTCTTCGGCGTGCTTCTGGGTTTCGACAAACTGGTCGGCGCGGTAGGCGAATTTTGGGCCGGTGTATTCGTTGACGACGGCGGTGAAGGCGAGGCAAATGATGCTCATGAGCATGTAGGGGCGGATAATGCGGTAGATGCTGATACCGCTGGCGCGCATGGCGGTGATTTCGCTGTGGCGGGTGAGACTCGAAAGGCTGTAGAGCACGGCTAGCAGCAGGCAGACCGGCACGATCATGATGACCATGGAAGGAAGCCGCAGGGAGTAGTAGTAGGCCATGCCCAAAAAGCTTGTGCCGGCCTCGAAGAAGTCGTCCGCATTATCCATCAGGTCGCCGATGATGAAAAGCAGGGAAAACGCCACGATCAGGTAGAGCATGGGCTTTAGCAGGTTGTGGAACAGGTAGCGGTTAAGGATTCTCATAAAAGGTGGTAGTAAAGTAGCGGGAAAAGCGGGTAACCGCAAGCGTTGAAAAAGCTGTGGGGCAGGTGTAAGGTTATCGCAACCAGTGAATCTGATTGTGTTTTTGAATACCGACCGCAAATTTCCGATTTGTGGAACTCCGGCGGCGTTGGCCTTTTCCAATGAAAAGCTGTCGAAGACCCGAAACCCGGAAATCAAAAACCGCAAAGAAGGAAGTCATCATGTCTGAAACAACAATCGTTGGCGAAAGCCGAGTGAACGACCCGGTAACCATCGTCATTTTCGGTGCCTCGGGCGATTTGACGCACCGCAAGCTGATCCCGGCGCTCTACATCGCCTATGCCAAGGGGCTGCTTCCTTCAGCATTCACCATCGTCGGCTTTGCCCGGCGCGACTACGACGACGCCATCTTTCGCGGCATGATGGCCGACTCGGTCAAGGAATTCTCGCGCATTCCCACAGACGATGAAACCGTCGCGCATTTCGTGGAGCACATCCACTACCACAAGGGCGATATTTCCAGCCCGGCCACCTATGCGGAGCTGAAGGAAAAGTTCAGGGAGGAAGGGGTCTATCCCGAAAACCGGCTCTACTACCTCTCCATCATGCCGTCGTTGTTCGAAACGGCGGTGGATCTGCTCAAGAAGTCCGGGCTGATTGCGGTTCCGGGCGGTACCCATTGGACGCGCGTGGTAATCGAGAAGCCGTTCGGCAAGGATCTTGAAAGCGCGGTGGCGTTGAATGCCGGGCTGTTGCGCCATCTCGATGAATCGCAGATCTACCGCATCGACCACTACCTCGGCAAGGAGACCGTCCAGAACATACTTTCATTCCGCTTCGCCAACACCATTTTCGAGCCGATCTTTAACCGTAGCTTTGTCGACCATATCCAGATCACGGCAGCCGAAACGGTCGGGATGGAAGGCGCGCGAGGTGGCTACTACGACGAAAACGGCGCGATCCGCGACATGGTTACCAACCACCTGCTTGAACTGCTCTGCCTCGTGGCGATGGAGCCACCGGGCGACCTTTCCGCCAAGGCGGTCCGCAACGAAAAGCTCAAGATACTTACTGCCGCCAAACTCGATATCCGCAGGGATATTTCCGATGCCGTCTGCCGCGGGCAGTATGGTGCCGCCGTCGGCGAAGACGGCTCGCAGATCAAGGGTTATCTCGAGGAGGACCGGATCGATCCGCATTCGCAGACCGAAACCTTCGCGGCCCTGCGGCTGAAGATCGATAATTGGCGCTGGGCGGGTGTACCCATCTTTCTGCGCACCGGCAAGCGCATGGCGAAGAAGGCCACCGAGATTTCGGTGCAGTTCAAGGTGCCGCCGCTCCAGCTCTTCCAGCATGTCGAATGCGAAGGGGATGTATGCGATATTACCCATATCAAGCCCAACACCCTCATTTTCCGCATCCAGCCCGACGAGGGCATCTTCCTGAAGGTGGGTACCAAGCGGCCGGGCATGCGCTTTGTCGTCGAGGACGTGAAGATGGATTTTTCCTATTCCGGAACATGGGACAAGGCACTGCCCGAGGCCTACGAACGCCTATTGCTCGACACGCTGCACGGCGACTCCACCCTCTTTACCCGCTCCGACGAAGTCGAAGCCGAATGGCGCGTTGTGCAGCCCATTCTGGATAATCTAGACAAGCTCGAGCCCCACACCTATCCGCCCAATGGCTGGGGTGCGCCCGAAGCCGACCACCTCTTCCATGGCACGGGCGGCCAATGGAGAAATGAATAATAGGCAGGATGATTTTGTCCGGCAGAATGGAAAATTATTCTGCCAACAACTCATTCTGCCGTGAACCCAGTAGAACAGAGGCCATATGGGAGCTTATTTTGTTTATGTGACGGCGGCGGACGAGGCCGAGGCGGAGCGGATTGCGCGGAAGGTGGTTGAAGAGCGCCTGGCGGCCTGCGCCAATATGCTGGGTGCAATCAAGTCGGTCTATTGGTGGGAGGGAAAGGTGTGCGAAGGCGATGAGGTTGC
>DAOUQA010000152.1 GCA_030625905.1 Kiritimatiellales bacterium
GGATTATTTGTAAGCAAACTTTGCTCCGACAAGGGAACGCAGTTTCATTCGAACGAGGGTCATGGTGTGAAAGTGCAAGCCCCTCGGAAAAACGCAAACTGGTTCCTTATGCTTTTGAGTGTTCATAGCCATTGCTGTTGATTGGCGCATGGGTTTCTGATGTATATATGGATGGCTCTCCGTGCCGTAGGTATGGGAATCCCGCAGGTTATTTCGCTTGAAGATTCCTGTCCAAGCAAACAGTATTTCCCGATGAATTCCATTTTCCATTCATACCCGGCACACCCTTGGATCTCCGAATGGATCTTCGAGCCGCGCGGTTGCGGAACAACATTCCGCGAAAAGAATGCGGGTTGTTTTTTCCACACCATGGAAACCGTTGGCCGTATCCGCCCCAATCTTGAATCGTCCGGATGGTCGCTCCAAATCCCCATCCCGCAAAACAGCCGGATTAATCTGTTGTTCAACGGCTTTTGCGGATATTTCGACCAGAAGAAAAGCACCATTTCAGCTGAGGTCATCGTTCCGGAGCCCGGCGTGCTCTGGGGTCGGTTTTCCAATATTCCCGCCCCCGTGCTCCTCTCCGATATTCCCCCTGTCGAAACCGACGAGGGGTTCATCTGGCTGGAAAGCGATGCAACCCCAGCCCTGCTCGCCGTCCGCAATGAAACCTTTTGCCTCGTCACCAAGGCGCGCATTCCCGCCGATGGCGTCCATCTGGCGGAAAGCTATCTGGAGAGGGATCTCGAAGCCGGCCTGTCCGCCGAATTCGAGTGCCGCGCCGGAGCTGCAAAGCTCTTTGAACAGATGAACCAGCACAACTCGCTCGCCATCATCTGCACCGAATGCATGATGCGGGCATTGCGCCCCCCCGAAGGAACCATTCCCGGATCATGGAGCCAGTCGCCCACCACAGACACACCCCATTTCAACACGAACGAACTCTTTGCGCTCGCACTCGCATGGCGACATATCGACATCGATACCGCGGAGGATCTCGTGCGCACTGTTCTCAAGGTGCAGACCAGTTCCGGCGCCATTCCCGTCACCTATTCGCCACGGGAAACCTTTTCCGTGCTGGAAGCCCCCAAGCCCCTCATCGCTAAGACCGCCGAAAAAGTCTGGCAGATCCGCAAGAACCCGCAGTTTCTCGACGATATCATCCAGCCCTTGCGTCGACATTTGCAATGGTTGCTGCGCCACTTCGACCCCAAGCACCGGGGGCTGCACTGCTGGCAGAACCGCAACGAGCCGCTTACACCGGAAATCTACGAGAGCGATCTCGCCACTGTCGATCTTGCCGTTCTGCTGCTGACCGAGATCGAAGCGTTGAACCGGCTCAGACAGGCCTCGTCGGCCTACGCGGACACCCCCCCCTGTTTCGCGGAAGAGCGCGACAGCCTGGAGCACAGCCTGCAAAACCAATTCTGGAACGAAGGGGCGGCCCAATTCAGCAATGCCATTGCCCGGGGGAAAATGGTGAGCCTGAAAGGGTTCCCGGCATTCGTTCCGCTACTCTGGGAAAAACTATCTTTCCGTCAACAAGGCCCTGTGCTCGATCGGATCAGGGAATCCGGAAACCTGCCCGGCGGGGTAAGCCTGCTTTCATGGCAAAAGTCCGCGCTCGACAACAAGTCGTTTCCCTTGCTCCAGCAATTGCTCGTGCTCGAAATACTCGAGGTAGCCGATCCACACGGCACATTGATCAACGGCTTCGCCCGGCTCTCCCTGCAAGGCTTCGTCGAATGGCACGCCCTCTCGGTCGAGGAACACGGCATCTTGCAGATCGACCCCGTCACGGCAGCCTACATCATCATCCTGCAGGAAACCTACAACCAGCGAAACCAAGGCAGCGGCACCCTTTCCTCCTTGATTTTTAAGGGCTTCCGGAAAACCCGGACCGACTGGTTCGATATGGCCGTCGTGATTGCCACGATCCTGGCGATCGCCAGCGTCCGTACCGTGTACAAGCAACTGCGGCGCCCATCGCCGTTCATTACCCTCGAAGCGCAAATGAACAATGCCTACGCCAGCAAGAACGCCGAAGGAACCATCCAGGCCGGGCTGGCGATCATCGAGCACTATCCCGAGCAATCAGCGCTGGCCAAACTAATGACGGGAAACATATTGCTTATTCAGCATCGCTACGAAGAGGCCTCGGTACAACTCGCCGATGTCCGCAAGGAATATCCCGATAGTCCGGGACCCATGATTGCACTTGGCCTGGCCTACCACCTGCAGGGGCGCTTTCCGGAGGCCGAGGCAAACTATGCTGAATTCACCTATCTGTTTGGCGAAATATTCCCCGACCTCGCGGCCACGGTACAGAAATATACCTACCTCATGCAGGAAGGGTTCCGCTCTCCGCCAAAATGGACGGATATTTATCGATATCAACTGATGCATGAGCTATAGTCCCAGCCGTTTTTGAATGTAATCTTGAAAGGTTCGAAATGAAAAAATCACTTTTGCTCGCGCTTGCCGTGTCATCCATTTTCATCGGAGGATGTGGCGACAAGGCCGAGAAAGACGCAAACCCCACCTTCATGTTTTTGTGCTTCCGCAAGGAAATCGTATCGGATGAGTACCCTGTGCCGGAGATGGCAACCCCGGCGGCGGCGGCCTATCTCCAGAACGGGCTGAAAAACCTACCCGGCTATGTGGACAGCTCCTACAACCTCGCCGACCGCACCCTGACCGTCCGCTACAAAAGCAGCACCATACGCAAAATGAATATCGAAGAGGCCATCGCCCTCGGCGGATTTACCGTCAATGATCGCCCCGCCAACCCCAAGGCCAAGCTCCCGGAAGGGATTAAGAATATCGAATAATGAACATGGAACCGCAGAACGCTGAAGGCTATTCCTTCGAAATTCGATATTCCATGTTCAGTATTTTGCGGTTCAAAAAGGAGTCTCCATGAAAATATCCGTCTCCCCCGCCCCTCTCGCCGAACAAAGGAAAGACGCACTCGTCGTCTTTTTCCAAGGGCAGGAAGTCCTGCTTCCGGCAGGCAACACCGCGCTGAAGAAGCGGGCGGCTGAATATGCAAAGAGTTCCGCCTTCAAGGGCGAGGCCGGACAGGTCGGCATTTTTCCGCTCCTGGACAAAGCCGCAGCGAAACAGCTCATTCTTGCGGGTATCGGCGAAGCCAAGGGTTTCCATAACGCCCTGCTCGAACAAGCTGCGGCCGCCGCCATCCGCGCCGGCCGCGCCGCCGGGCTTGCATCCTTCGCCATGGCATCCGCCATTAAGCTCAAGGGTGTATCCCAGTCCGACTATTTGCTCCTCACCGGGCGTGGTGCAGGCTGGGGAACCTATGAATTCTCCACCTTCAAGTCCGGCGGAAAGAAGAAGGCCGCCCCCTCCCTCGTATTCGCCGGGAGCGTAAAAGACCGCACCGCCATCAAGGCCGCCGAAGCACAGGGCGCATCCCTGCTCTCCACCGCCGATCTCGCCAACCTGCCCGGCAATGAAGCCCCGCCCTCCAAGATCGCCAATTGGGCCAAGGCCATGGCTAGAAAGAACGGTTTGACCTGCCAGGTGCTCGGCAAGGCCGAACTCGAAAAGAAAGGCTGCGGTGCCATCCTCTCCGTCGCCCAAGGCAGCGCGCAGGATGCAAAAATGATCATCCTCAAGCATGCCGGTACCGACAAAAAGGCCAAACCGATCGTACTCGTCGGCAAGACCGTCACCTTCGATTCCGGCGGCATTTCGCTCAAGCCCGGAAAAGGCATGGGCTGGATGCGCTACGACAAATGCGGCGGCATGGCCGTGCTTGCCGCCATGCAGATGATTGCGCGCATGAACGTGAAGGTTCCCGTAGTCGGAATCCTCGGTGCCGCCGAAAATATGCCCGGCGCAAACGCCACCCGCCCCGGTGATATTGTCAGGGCCTTCAACGGCAAGTCCATCGAAGTGCTCAATACCGACGCCGAAGGCCGCCTTGTGCTGGCCGATGCCCTCGGCCTCGCCGCCGGAATGAAGCCCGCCGCCATTGTCGACCTCGCCACGCTCACCGGGGCGTGCATCGTTGCGCTCGGCCACTCCGCCGCCGCCGTACTCGGCAACGACCAGAAACTGGTCGACAAGCTGATCGATTCCGGTGCAACCGCTGGCGAGTGACTCTGGCAGCTGCCGCTCTACAAAGACTATTCCGACGACATGAAATCCGACTTTGCCGACCTCTCCAACCTCGGCAAATCCGGCGGAGCCGGTACGGCGACCGCCGCCGCATTCCTTCAGGAATTTGTTCCCGAAGGCATTCCATGGGCGCACCTCGACATTGCCGGCACCGCCTGGCTCGAAGCACCCAAGCCCCACCAGGCACCCGGTGCCACCCTCTTCGGCGCTCGCCTGCTCGCCCAGTGGATTGCTTCATATAAAAACTAACTTTTCACCACGAAATACACTACCTAGTGCAGTGAGCCGCAACCAAATTAGAACCGCGAACGAACGCGAATCTCTTTATTCGTTGCAGGAATTTTCGTGTATTTCGTGGTTCCAATCTTTAAGGAGTTAGCATGGAAGTTGATTGGCAATCGGTCGGCTTGTTCGGAATCTATTCGCTGGCGGGATTGCTCTGCCTCGTTGGGTTCGTCCTTTCCTGCCTTTCGCTTTCGGGCACCTGGCTGGTGCTGGCCGCAACCGGACTCGTTGCATGGGCGCGCTGGCCGGAATTCCCCGGCATTGGAACCCTCGTTGTATTCCTGCTCCTTTGCATTGGGGTTGAAATTATAGAGGCCCTTGCCGCAGCATGGGGCGTGCAGAAACGCGGCGGTTCAAAGGCGACCGGATGGGCCGCGCTCGGCGGTGGCTTCCTCGGCATGATCCTCGGCGGCTTCCTTCCTATTCCCGTGCTCGGAAATCTGCTCGGCATGCTCGCCGTCAGCTTTGGCTGCGCCTTCCTCGTCGAACACGCCAAGATGAAAAAGTCCGACCACGCCGCCCATGTTGCGACCGGTGCAGTGCTCGCCCGTCTCGGAGTCGTTTTCCTCAAGGTCGGCATCACCCTCGCCATGACCTTCGCTCTAGTAATAGGGTGTTTTTTGATGGGATAAAAGGATGGACAGGATTTCCAATATGCAATACGCAGTACGCAACACGCAATCAAAGATTGCTTACTACATCACGGCCCACGGCTATGGCCACGGAACCCGCTCGTGCGATGTTCTCAACGCCCTGCATGCCGCCGCGCCGGAAATTCAAATCGTTGTAAAAACCGATCTGCCTTTGGCGTTCATGCAGAGCCGCCTGCCCTCTGCCATCAAAATCGTT
>DAOUQA010000067.1 GCA_030625905.1 Kiritimatiellales bacterium
GGGGAGTTCCAAGGCATGGAAGGCTTCCTCGAAGGCATCGAGATCGACGGTGCCGTCATACATTTGTTCGGCGGTGCGCGGATGAATAATGACTTCGCTGAGTGGATATTTATTCAGTACCGGGATCAGGTTCATCAGTTCCGATTTATCGGAGACACCGAGGCGTACCTTGACGGAAATCCGACAGGGGCTACGGTCGCATATTTGGTCGAGGATGGCATCGACGGTATCGGGGTGGGGTAGCAGGCCGGAGCCGCGCCGTTTCTTGCGGACGGGCTTGTGCGGGCAGCCAAGGTTCCAGTTAATCTCATCGTAGCCAAGGTCGTGCAGGGCACAGGCCATCTGCACAAAGTCATCGGCTTTGTTTCCGATCAGTTGCGGAATGAGCGGCAGGCCGGAGTTATTCTCCGGGAGGACGTCCTTCAGCAGCTTGGGATTGATCCGCTCTGCGTTGACGGTTGAAATGAACGGAGCCATTTCCGCGGCCAGCCCCTGGAAATGGCGGGCGAAAGCCTTGCGGTAGTGCATCGTCGTGATGCCGCGCATCGGTGCCAGAATGAAAATAGGTGTGTTCATGGAGAGTAATAGGTAAAAACCAGCAACCGACTGTACACCCTTTTCTTGTGCCACGCAAATGAGTTCTAAAATATGGGTGTTTTTATACAACATATAATTATGTGCAGGGCGATATATTATGCGATACAAAACCATTTCATTCTGTTAAACGAGGGGTTCGTGGTCAAGCGGTGTGCACCGTTTGATTGAACCAGCCACAGGATAGAACAGGGGAAAATACCATGCTCGTATCGGAACGTGAACAACTTCGCGACAACATAGAAGCCTGGGTGGCGCAATATGGCGCCAATCGAAGCTCGCTGATTCCGGTAATGTCGGAAGTTCAGCAAAAATATGGCCACATTTCGGAATATGTCATGCAGGTCGTGGCGGATATTCTGGACATTCATCCTGTGGAGGTGGACAGCGTAGTCTCCTTCTACAGCTTCCTCGGGCACAAGTCCAAGGGACGCTTTATTGTCCGCCTTTGCCGGACGATCTCGTGCGAGATGCAGGAGAAGGATCGCGTTGCCCGGCAACTTGAAAACGATTTGGGTATCCGCTTCGGGGAAACCACCCCAGACGGCCACTTCACGCTGGAATGGGCCAGTTGCCTGGGCATGTGCGACCAAGGGCCGGCACTGCTGGTGAATGAGCGCATCTATACCCATGTGACACCGGAGAAGGTACACGATATTCTAGAGGAGTGCCGCGGCACCTTCGGGGTTTACAGACCCAACGCCCAAACGATGATGAATATCCAGGATACGGATACAAGCGAAATGACATTCACCGGGGTGGATGGCCGCGACGGACTGGACAAGGCGATGAAGATGAAGCCGGAGGGGATAGTCGATGCCATTGGCGAATCCGGTTTGAAAGGGCGCGGTGGCGCAGGCTTTCCCACAAGCCTTAAATGGAAGTTGGCCGCGGAGATGGACGATGAGCAGAAGTATGTCGTCTGCAATGCCGACGAAGGGGAGCCGGGCACATTCAAGGATCGTGTGATTCTTACTGATTTCCCGGATCTGATGTTCGACGGCATGACGATTGCCAGCCGCGCAATCGGCGCGAACAAGGGGATTGTCTACCTGCGCGGTGAATACATGTATCTACGCGCCAGCCTAGAGGAGAAGCTGGTGAAGCGCCGCCAAGACGGTTTGCTGGGAAGCAATGTGTCGGGGATCAACGGGTTCGACTTCGATATCGAAATCCGCATGGGTGCCGGCGCCTATGTCTGCGGCGAGGAGACGGCCCTGATCGAATCGCTCGAAGGCCAGCGCGGCGAACCGCGCAACCGCCCGCCATTCCCCGTGAACACGGGTTTCATGGGTCATCCCACCATCGTCAACAATGTCGAAACCTTTGCATGGGTTCCCTGCATCCTCGTCAAGGGTTCCAGCTGGTTCAAGAAAATCGGAACCGAAAAATCGACCGGGCTCAAGCTCTTCAGTGTATCCGGTGATTGTGAGAAGCAGGGGGTCTTCGAATTCCCGCTTGGCATAAGTATCCACGACCTTCTGAAAGAGGTTGGGGGGGAAGATGCCAAGGCCGTGCAGGTGGGCGGTGCCGCCGGGTATTGCATTCCGGCCGGCCAGTTTGATCGCGCGATTTCCTTCGAGGATGTGGCCACCGGTGGGTCGATCATCGTTTTCGGCCCGGAAAGGGATATGCTGGCGGTTGCAAAGAACTTCATGGAGTTCTTCTTGGACGAATCCTGCGGCCAATGCACGCCTTGTCGGGAGGGCAACCTCCGGTTGTTTGAAGGCATTGAAATGCTGGAGGAAGGGCGGTGCTCCATGAAGTACCTGAAGGACTTGCGCCAACTCGGCGAAAGCATGCAGGTGGCCTGCAAGTGCGGTCTGGGGCAAGCCAGTCCCTGCGCATTCCTCTCCATTATCGATAACTTCAACGATGAAATCATGGGTCGCGTTTCAGCCGCCTGCTAAAGAAAAGGAGCCATTATGTCCAACCTGCTTGAAAATACTACCTCGCGTCGCGCCCCGGCCAGCGCATGTCTTCGGAATACAGGCGTCGTGGATACGAGTGTGGAGGTCACACTGCATATCGACGGAAAGGAAGTCACGGTGCCTGCCGGTACAACGATTCTGGTGGCGGCCAAAAAAATCGGTATACGCATTCCCACCCTCTGCTACCACGAGGACCTTTGCGTGGCCGGGGTTTGCCGCATCTGTGTCGTTGAGCTCGAAGGGCAGGAGCGCCTTGAAGCATCCTGCGCCTATCCCGTCACGTCCCCGATCAAGGTGAGGACGCATACCCGCAAGGTGCGGATGGCTCGGCGGCACATTCTCGACCTTATGCTCTCGAAGCACTACGGCGAATGCTATGCCTGCTTCCGCAACAACAACTGCGAACTCCAGGCGCTGGCGCGCGAATATGGTGTGGATTTCTTCCGTTTCGGCCATCCCGACAAACCGCGCTACAAAGTGGATCGTTCGAGCCAGAGTCTGGTTCGGGACATGGACAAGTGCATCCTGTGCCGCCGTTGTATACGCACGTGCATCGACCTGCAGGAGGTCGGTGTGCTCGATATCGACAACCGCAGTTGCGAATCCAAGGTGGTTACTTTTGGCGACAAGCCGTTGGGCGATGTCATCTGCATCAACTGCGGGCAGTGCATCAACCGCTGCCCGACGGGCGCGCTGCGGGCCAACGACCCCACCGACGATGTGTGGGCGGTCATCGACGATCCAACGAAGCATGTGGTTATCCAGACCGCTCCGAGTCCCCGTGCGGGAATCGGCGAATGCTTCGGACTGGAGCCCGGGCAGCCCCTTACCTTCGAGATGAACACATCCCTGAAGGAATGCGGTTTCGACAAGGTGTTCGATACAAACTTCGCGGCCGACCTCACCATTATCGAGGAGGGGACGGAGCTGTTGCTGCGGCTCCACAAGGCCTTGGTGGAAAAGGATGAATCCGTTTCGATTCCGCAGTTCACCAGTTGTTCGCCGGGCTGGGTAAAGTATCTGGAGCACTTCTATCCGGAATACATTCCCAACCTCTCCACGGCGAAAAGCCCGCAGCAAATGTTCGGTACCGTCATCAAGACCTACTATGCGCAACTCAACAATATCGATCCCAAGGATATCGTTACCGTGGCGCTCATGCCGTGCTCGGCCAAGAAGTTCGAATGCAACCGTCCGGAAATGTGCGACAGCGGCTTCAAGGATGTCGATTATGGCCTGACGACGCGCGAGCTGGCTCAGATGATCAGCGAGGCGGGTATCGACCTGCCCAACATGCCCAAGTCCGACTTTGACGATCCCTTCGGCTCGGCCACCGGATCGGGAGTGATCTTCGGTGCCACCGGGGGTGTGATGGAAGCCGCCTTGCGCACGGTCATTGAATTGGTTTGCGGCATCAAGGTGGAGGATCTGTTCGAGCATGCCGACATCATTCCCGTACGCGGTTTCGAAGGGATCCGTTTCATGGAGCTTCCCATTACGGAGGTAGGTCCTGTTCCGGATCTGCTGAAGAATCTGGTCGGCGATTGGGACTGGCTGAAGGGCGCCACCCTCAAGGTGGCGGTGGCGCATGGCACGGCCAATGCCAAGCGGGTCATGGAAGACATCAAGGCCGGCGGCAGGTGCAGCGAATGCCACTTTATCGAATTCATGGCTTGCCCGGGCGGGTGTCTGGGCGGCGGCGGTCAGCCAATCCCCACCAGCCCGGCGATTCGCGCGGCCCGCGCAAAGGCCATCTATGCGGAAGATGCCGCCTACGAAATCCGCAAGTCCCATGAGAATCCGGCCATCACGAAAATCTATGGTGAATTCCTGAAGGATGGCCCGTGTAGCCACGAAAGCCACAAGTTGCTGCACACCCACTACCTGCCAAGGGGAAAATATATCGTCTAGAGAGGAACTTGCAAAACCCCTCGGCGGTGTGGTGCGTGGTTGCCGTTCTCTTTGATTACTGCTGTCCCGTGGAAAGCCTCGTTTCGCGTCCCGTCTGCGGGGGCGCGCTTTCCTCGCAACGTGTTTCAACCGAACGATGCATGCTTCATCGGAATGGAAGCATGCACTACACCATCGCGGGTTTGATTGGGGGTTTGCAAGCGGCTCTAGCTAGATATTTATGGAAAGGGTCTGCATAATTTTGCTCAAATCCCGCCACTACTGCGTCAGGCTTGAATTGAGGGGTAGTGGTTGGTGTAGCGCGCGCTTCCATTCCGATGGAGCACGCCTTCCGCGAAAACGGCCGTTTTTGAGCAATGCGGGCTAACCCTGCTCGGTGAAGTGAATGTTATAAAAAAGATTCTCGATTTCCTGTTCAATGTTTATGTTGTGGATCAGGAAGTCCTCGGAGCTCTTGAGCGGCAAGGGAGCAAAATTGATGACGCCTTTGACGCAGGTCTTCTTGAGGGTGTCGACCATGCCTTGTGCGGCGGGTTCGGGAACCGTCAACGCCGCAACGCGGATTTTCTTTTCGGCAATGAACTCCTTGATCTTCCTGACGTGCAGAATGGGAATGGGTGCTTCGGGGTTGAGCACTCCGGGGTCGGAGTCGAAACCGGCAACAACGCGGATGCCCACCCGAGGGAAACCGTTGTGGTTCATCAGGGCCTGCCCAAGCTTGCCGCACCCGACGATGATTATCTTTTGCTTCTTGTCCTTGCCTAGCAAAACATTGAGCTTGGTGACGAGATCCTCGATCCGGTAGCCGCCACGTTTGTTCCCGGTGAGGTTGAACATCGAGAAGTCCTTGCGCACCAACGAGGAAGAGACCCCTACGGCATCGGCCAGGTTGTCCGAAAAAACCTTAACTAGCCCCAACCCCTTCATTTTCCGCATTACGTTGCGGTATCTTGAAAGCCTCCGAATAACTTCTTGGTTCGTATTCATGTTACGGTTCCTGTTTTGTTGTTACTACATAGCTTATATTGTGCATAAATAACTATTTATTGTCATTAATATTACCTATACCGCATATAAACAACCTATTTGTGCATTTTTTTATTTACCAAGCTAGCCGATCCTATATCTTACCGCAGATTTTTTGAACCATTCGAGGAAACATATGACTACCATTGCTGGGAAAGAAAAGATGCTGACACCGGAAATCGAGGCCTTCATTGAGAAGTGGAAAGGCAAGCCGGGCAACCTGATCATGGTGCTGCACCGAGTACAGGAAGAGTTTGGTTATGTCCCTCGCGATGCCGCGTTCGAGGTGGCCGAAGCGCTGGGCATCCCGGTAGCGAAAATCTATGGCGTTATTACCTTCTATCACTTCTTCAAGCTTTCCAAACCCGGGAGAAACCAGATTGCGGTCTGCATGGGCACGGCCTGCTACCTCAATGGCGGGCAGGATTTGATCGATGAGTGCGAGCGCATCCTCGGCGTCGGCCTCAACACCGTTACCGAAGACGGTGAATTCTCCATCGAAGCCGTTCGCTGCATTGGCTGCTGCGGTCTGGCTCCCGTTCTAACGCTCAACGGAGAGGTCTTCGGCAAGGTGAATACCAAGCAGATGAGACGGATCATCCAACAGTTTGAAGGGAAATGAGGAAGAAATTCTAAATCCGAAATAATATTAAAAACACCAAAAGCAAAAGCTCCAAACATTTAGATTTAGCACATTGAAAAACTAGAGATTGTTTAGAGCTTAGAGATTGTATTTTTTTAAAGGGATGGTGGAAAACATGGCTAAAAAAACACGCGAAGAACTGCGCAACCTGCGTGAAGTGAAAAAAACCGGGATCGCCCAACGCAATAGTAGCGGGGAATCGATCCGGATCATCGTTGGAACAGGCACCTGCGGAATCGCTGCCGGGGCAATGAATACCCTCGATGCCTTTCAGGATGAACTCGAGAGCCACGGTATAAATGGCGAGATTACACAGACCGGTTGCATGGGGCTCTGCTTTTCCGAACCGACGGTGGAGGTAGCCGTACCGGGCATGCCAAACACCATCTACGGAAACGTCGACGGCAAGGCCGCCCATCGCATCGTAAAGGAGCACATCATCAACAAGGTTGCGGTAGGCGACTACGCCTTTGAAAAACCCGCCGCAGACATCATCACCGACGAGACCGACGATACCACCAAGAAACAAAAGCGCATCGTTCTGCGCAACTGCGGCGTAATCAACCCCGAGTCCATCGACGAATACATCGCCCGCGATGGATACGCCGCCCTCGAAAAAGTCATCTTCGAGATGACGGCCGACGAAGTGATCGAAGAGCTTTCCAACGCCGGTTTGCGCGGCCGCGGCGGGGCAGGTTTCCCGACCAGCCTGAAATGGAAATTTACCAAGAATGTCGAAAGCGACCAGAAATTCATTGTGTGCAACGCCGACGAAGGCGACCCGGGTGCCTATATGGATCGCTCCACCTGCGAAGGCGACCCCCACTCCGTGCTCGAAGCCATGACCATCGCCGGAAAGACCGTTGGTGCCAACCAGGGCTACATCTACATTCGTGCGGAATATCCACTGGCGATCGACCGGCTCAACAACGCCATCGACCAAGCCCGCGAATACGGCCTGCTCGGTAAGAAGATTCTCGGCTCCGATTTTAGCTTCGATATCGAACTGCGCCTCGGTGCCGGTGCCTTCGTCTGCGGCGAAGAGACCGCCTTGCTCGCTTCCATCGAAGGCAAGCGCGGCATGCCGATCCCCCGTCCACCTTTCCCCGCCGTCAAGGGCCTTTGGGGCAAGCCCACCGTGATCAATAATGTCGAGACCTGGGCGAATATCCCGATGATTATCCACAAGGGAAGCGCGTGGTTCAGCAGCATCGGTACCGAAACCACCAAGGGCACCAAGGTCTTCGCCCTCACCGGGAAAATTAATAACTCCGGACTGATCGAGGTGCCCATGGGCACCACGCTGCGCGAAATCATCTACGATATCGGCGGCGGCATCAAAGGCGGAAAGAAGTTCAAGGCGGCCCAGACCGGCGGCCCGTCCGGCGGCGTGATCACCGAAGAGTTTCTCGACATTCCGATCGACTACGAAAGCCTCCAGTCCATCGGCTCGATGATGGGTTCTGGCGGAATGATCGTGATGGACGAGGATGATTGCATGGTCGATGTGACCAAGTTCTATCTTGAGTTTTCAGTCGACGAATCCTGCGGTAAGTGTGCCCCTTGCCGAATCGGCGGGCGCACCTGCTACAACATTCTCGACAAGATCTCCAAGGGGCAGGGCTCGCTGGAAGACCTCGACCAGTTGAAGGTGCTCGCCCAGGCCATGCGCAAGGCCTCGCTCTGCGGCCTCGGCCAAACCGCGCCCAACCCAATCATGTCCACGATAAACTATTTTGAGGAAGAATACCTGGCGCACATCAACAACAAGAAATGCCCGGCGGGCAAGTGCAAGGATCTGCTCTCGTACACGATCGTCGAAGACCTGTGCGTCGGATGCACCGCCTGCGCCCGCGTCTGTCCGGTCAACTGCATCAGCGGCGAGGTCAAGGAAGTTCATGCCATCGACCAAAGCCAGTGCATCAAGTGCGGGCAGTGCTTCGATAAATGTAAATTTGACGCCATCCTCAAGGGATAAGGAGAATATAAAATGTCTATGATTAAATGTGAAATCAACGGACTCCCCGTAAGCGTCCCGGCCGGAACCACCATTCTGGACGCCGCCAAGGGAGTGGGCGTAACCATTCCGAAACTTTGCTATCACAACGACCTCGATGCATGGGCCGCTTGCGGCATCTGCGTCGTGAAGGTGGAAGGCTCCCCGAAAATGCTTCGCGCATGCGCCACGGCCGTCGGCCCGGGCATGAAAGTGGTCACCCACGACCCCGAAGTGGTGGAGGTTCGCCGCACAGTGCTAGAGCTGATCCTCTCCACCCACCCGAACGACTGCCTCCAGTGCGGGCGTAGCGGAAACTGCGAACTGCAGGATCTCTCCGCCGACTTCGGCATACGTGACATCCCCTTCGAAAAGCGCGCTCCGGAAATTCCCCGCGACACATCGACTCCATCCATCGTGCTAAATCCTGAAAAATGCGTAAAGTGCGGACGTTGCGTGCTCGTTTGCCAGGAGATGCAAAACGTCTATGCGCTGGAATTCATTGGTCGAGGCGACGGCACCCGCCTCGCCCCGGCGGCGGACGTCACCCTCGAAGAGAGCCCCTGCATCAAATGCGGCCAGTGCTCCGCGCACTGCCCCGTCGGCGCAATCTACGAAAAGGACGATACCAAAGCCGTCTGGGATTCCATCAAGGCCGAAGACAAGCACGTGGTCGTGCAGATCGCCCCGGCGGTTCGTGTTGCGATCGGCGAAGCATTCGGCTACGAACCGGGTGAAATCCTCACCGGAAAAACCTACACCGCGCTCCGCCGTCTCGGCTTCGATGCCATCTTCGACACCAACTGGGCGGCCGACCTCACCATCATCGAGGAAGGTTCCGAGTTCGTGAAGCGCTTCGCTGGCGACGGCCCGCTTCCGCTCATCACCAGCTGCTGCCCGTCGTGGACTGACTATATGGAAAAGTTCGCACCTGACTTTATTGATAACTTTTCCTCCGCCAAGTCGCCGCAGGAAATGCTCGGCGTCATGTCGAAAACCTACTATGCGGAAAAAGCAGGGATCGACCCCGCAACCATCACCATGGTTTCCGTGATGCCCTGCACCTCGAAGAAATACGAGATCACCCGTTCCGACGAAATGTTCGCGTCGGGCTATCAGGACATTGACTATTCGATTACTACCCGTGAACTGGCGCGCATGATAAAGCAAGCGGGTATCGATTTCCCGGCTCTCCCGGATTCCGAATGCGACAGCATCCTCGGTCAGTATACCGGTGCGGGCACCATCTTCGGCGTTACCGGCGGGGTGATGGAGGCGGCACTACGCTCAGCCTACTATCTTATTACCAAGGAAGACCTTGAACAGGTCGAGTTCGAGGCCGTCCGCGGAATGGAAGGGGTCAAGACTGCAGAGATCGATGTGAAGGGAACCAAGGTACGCATTGCCGTCGCCCACCAGATGGGCAACGTGCAGGCGGTGATCGACCAGGTTCGCGAAGCGCGTAAGAAGGGCGAAGAACTGCCCTATCACTTCATCGAAGTGATGGCCTGCCGCGGCGGCTGCATCGGTGGCGGCGGACAGCCCCACGGAGCGACCGACGAGATCCGTGCGCTCCGTACGCGCGGCATCTACACGGACGACGAGAAGAGCAAGCTGCGCTGCTCGCACCATAACCCGGAAATCAAACGGGTGTACGACGAGTACCTCGGTGAGCCGCTCGGCCAGAAGGCGCATGAGCTGTTGCACACCGCCTATACAGAACGCCCGCTCTACAAAAAGTAGGCATTACCGGGCGTGCCGACGGAAACACGGAACCCGCCCTGCGCAACTTCCGGTCAAAGTGTTGTGTAATGCGTGGAGTGTTGGATTGGAATCCGTAGCGCAAGCGTGACACGACCCTGGAGCTAGACACGTGAGAGATATTTTCGGTCGCGGGTATCGACACGGATGGTTTCGCCGGGCTCGATGTATTCCGGCACCTGTACCACGAGGCCGGTCGTCAATGTGGCGGGCTTGGTGCGCGACGTGGCCGAAGCCCCTTTCATCGCTGGTGGGCATTCAACGATTTCAAGGTCGATGGTGTCGGGCATGCGCAGGGTCAGGATACGGCCTTCGGAAACGAGGGCAATGATGCCCTCCATGTCTTCGACCAGAAAGGGGAGGCACTCTTCGATGTCATCCTCGAAGAGTTCAAACTGCTCATAGCTTTCAAGATCCATAAAGGCATAGCGGTCGCCATCCTTGTAGAGATATTGCACTTGCTTGGTGTCGAATGAGGCTTCCTGCAGGGCATCGTCGCTGCGGTAGGTTTGGTCGACCTTCTGTTTCGTGGAGACATTGCGGAATCGGACCTTATAGATGGTGCCGCCGCCGCGCGCCGTGGGCGACTGCGACGAAATTTTCTGGATAATGTGCGGGGTTCCGTCGATATCGATGACGGATGACTTATTTAAATCGCAGGCCTTGATCATGAAATACTCCTTCTTTTAGCAAATGCGGAATATCCCGAAAACCTGCCTTTGTATCAAGAAATTAGAACCACAGATAAACACGGATGAACGCAGATAAAGATCCGTGTGGATCTGTGTTTATCTGTGGTTTCTACTTCCGATTGATCATGGCGGCGGAGAAGCCGGCACCGAAGCCGTTGTCGATGTTAACGACAGTGATGTTGGGTGCACAGGAGTTGAGCATGGTGAAGAGCGGTGCGAGGCCGCCGAGGTGCGAACCGTAGCCGACAGAGGTCGGAACGGCGATGACAGGGCAGGGGGCGAGGCC
>DAOUQA010000232.1 GCA_030625905.1 Kiritimatiellales bacterium
CCGAATGGCGCGTTGTGCAGCCCATTCTGGATAATCTAGACAAGCTCGAGCCCCACACCTATCCGCCCAATGGCTGGGGTGCGCCCGAAGCCGACCGGCTCTTCCTTGGCGTGGAAGGAAGCTGGAGAAATGAATGATTTAACCGTCCACAGATTTCGCAGATTTTTTTTAAGTAATCTGTGTTCATTTGCGTAATCTGTGGATTCTATTTTGTTTGCTGATCGGAGCTCGGTATTCGCGATGCAGCGGAGTGATTGTGTGCTGAAAGAATAGGACGAAATGGAAAGTTTCTTTATTTATGTGACGGCGGCGGATGAGGCGGAGCGGATTGCGCGGACGGTGGTTGAAGAGCGCCTGGCGGCCTGCGCCAATATGCTGGGTGCAATCAAGTCGGTCTATTGGTGGGAGGGAAAGGTGTGCGAAGGCGATGAGGTTGCACTCGTGCTCAAAACCTCCAATAGCCGGAAAGACGAACTGGTCAACCGCATCCGTCAGCTCCACTCCTACGACTGCCCCTGCATTGTTTGCCTGCCCATCGCCGACGGCAATTCCGATTTCCTACAGTGGATCGATTCCGAAACAAAAAAATAGCATGCCACTCGAAAAAATTGTCCGGCAAGAAGTGGAGGGTCGTCGGCCTCGACGACCTAGGTAGCGGGGCCGCTACCCCTCCAAAAAAGTTCCTACTCCTGAAGTCCGCACCAAGTGCGCGCATCATCCAGGTTGGTTGGGGCATGAATAGGCTTGAAGAACACTTCCAATGGTTGGACATTACGCGTCTATGTCCACACGCTATAAAATCAAGGTGGCCTACGACGGCACGAACTATTCGGGCTGGCAGGTGCAACCGCACCACCGCACGGTGCAGGGCGAGCTGGAGCGTCTGTTGGCAGAGATGACCTCTCAGAAGCATGTGCGTGTCGAGTCGTCCGGCCGCACCGATGCCGGGGTGCATGCCCGTGCGCAGATGGCGCATTTTGATCTGAAAGAACCGCTCAAGGATCCTAAATATTTCCAGCGTGGCCTCAACGCGCAGTTGGATCGCGATATTCGTGTCTCGGCTTTCGAGAAAGTCTCGTCTGATTTCCACGCACGTTTCAGCGCTGTAGGCAAGGAATACCGCTATTTCATCTACAACGGCCTGATTGTTCCGCCCACGAAGCGGCTCTACCGTTTGCAGGAAGGCCGCCCGTTAGACGTTGACCGAATGCGCGCCGCTGCCGCGCTATTGGTCGGCGAACACGACTTTGCGCCCTTTGCCGCCAACCGCAGGGTGGCTATCAAGGATACGGTTCGCACCATCCACGCGTTTCATGTCCGCAAACACGGCGCCGACATTACCTTGGAGGTGCAGGGCAACGGCTTCTTGTACAAGATGGTGCGCGGCCTCGCTGGATTCCTGATTCACGTCGGCATGGGGCGGCTCGATCCCGAAGCAGCCATTGATATACTCGAGCATGGCAAGCGCACCGCCGTGGTGCAGACCGCCCAGCCCCACGGCCTCTTTCTTTGGAAGGTGTTCTATTAGATTTTGGCCAGCCGATTTTGATTTTCGGGTCTTCCGCCTTCGCCATGGCTACGGCGGACAAGCCGACGGGGCTTTTTCTTTTCGTTCTTCCCGTCCTCGGTTTTCCAAAACGAAGTAAATAGACTGGGTTGAATTTGAACAGGATTGTGGTATCTGGAGTCTATATACCTAAATCCCTTGACTTTTCCACTGGTTCGGTGGTATATATATTTGCTTTTCAAGGGGTTGTAATGAGTTGCTGTTTTGCATGCCCATGAAATATCGTTAGTATGAAGAAATCTAATATAATTTTAATTCTTTGCGTTTGTGCGCATGTTGTACAGGGCGGGGTTATCGTTTCTGCACCAAGTCCGGGGTGTGCCGACAGTGACTGGAGCGGGGGAGAGGGATACCGCTGGGGTGCAACTTCCGGGAACATGGATCCTGCCAATGGTGATTGGAAGCTGGGAATCGGCAGTGATTATGCAATGAGTGAAAACACAGCTCTCTTGAACTGGGGCGAGCCGGAAACTTCGCATTCATTTCTCTTGGACTACGATCCATCGCGACCAGAACAAGCCATATGGGCAATGGCTGGGCAAGAAACCGATTTGCTGGATCTGATCTCACCGTTTTTGGATATATCCATTTCGAATACCACGTTCACTCTAGAGGGCTTTGTAACCCGTATTGATGATTTTGCGGCGGGCTGCGGGGAAACTGCGGAACCGCAGTATATTCATATCAACAATTCCAACGGGCATCTTTCCGATATAGACTTTGTTCTTGAGGGGGCTTTATACATCGACTGGACTGGTGCAGTACCTAGTAGGGATGAAATGGGGATGCGTGTGGAAATGACCCAGATACCCGAGCCGGCCAGTATTCTACTGGTGGCTATAGTGAGTGGGCTGGGGTTGTTTATCCGCAGGACGTTCGGGTCGTAATCAACCATCGCATAGGCATAAACAAATGCCTCTTTGGCAATGGCTTTTGTTTCTGAATTTGAAGGTGCCGCGGTCGAAACAGTTGCGATGCAAAACACACAGGTTACCGGACAGGACCTCTGCCGGGACTCATGCCGCGGGGCGGTTGGAGGGTGGTGGCGGATATGATATCCTCGACGTATCCCGAAAAGTCCTGCGCCTCTTTTCCGGCGAATCCAAGGTCGTCGGCCAGTTGCCGGAACATGGTGTCGCGCTCAGCGTCCATAAAGGGGCGGGCTTCGTTGATGGTGCTGAAGAGTTCGCGCATGGTTTCGCGATCCGGTGGCTGTTCCGAATCCTGGAACTGTTCGGTCAATGCCCAGACATCGGCCATTTTCTCAATCAACAATTCATGGTTTTCGCGTTCGGCATCGGTCATGAACGTGGTGTCGAGTTCCATGAAGTTGGCGGTGCGTTCGGCGAGGTTGTAGCGTATGGCTTGCTGCCGCTCCTCGCGGCGTGCGATCATATCGGCGTAGCCTTCGGGATCTTCCTCCTTCATGCGCGCCATGCGTTCCGCCCAGCTTTCGCGTTGCGGGCGCTGGGCTTCCTTGGCTGCGGCGAGCTCGGCGCGCAATGCGGCCAGTTCGGCCTCAAGTTTTGCCACGGCGTT
>DAOUQA010000043.1 GCA_030625905.1 Kiritimatiellales bacterium
ATGGCCGAGGCCGCCGGGGAAAAGCTCCGCAACGAAGCCATGCAGGGTAGCGGCGGTAATATTCTCGTCGCCCTCGAAGCCGCCCAGAATCTCAACATCACCTCGATCGAGGTCTCCACTGTCGATCTGGACTTCCTCGACCTCAACGCCATGGCCGAAAAACTCGGTGCCGGATCGGGGGAGTAGCGCAAGACAAGATGCGCCGGTAAATTTGTAGTTCCATCCGGCTTGAGTGCCGGGGGGCAAACCGGCATGCTCCCGCCTTTATTCACCTAGCAACTTAAGGAGAACGAGACTATGGCACAGGCAGCGGCACGGCATATTTTAGTGGCAACGGAAGCGGATTGCGCGGATTTGAAACAGCAGATTGCGGATGGTGCGGATTTTGGCGAACTGGCAAAGGCGCATTCAACGTGCCCGTCGGGCGCGCAGGGTGGGGCACTCGGAACCTTTGGGCCGGGGCAGATGGTGAAGGAATTCGATGAAGTCGTTTTCAGTGCACCCGTCGGCGAAGTGCAAGGGCCTGTGAAAACCCAGTTCGGCTACCACCTGTTGGAAGTCACGCATCGAGCGGACTAAAGAACCCGCTCGTCGGGCGTTGTAGCGGCGCTTCTTAGAAGCGCTCTTTGAACACCCCCGCCTCCAGCGGCTCTGAGAGCCGCCTCTACAACGAATCACATCTACTTTTCCGGCGGAACCAGACCGAACTTCCGATAGGCCAGAGCTGTGGCGACGCGCCCTTGCGGAGTACGCTGGAGATAGCCCTCCTGGATGAGGTAGGGCTCGTAGACTTCCTCGATGGTGTCGGCCTCTTCGCCGACGGAGACCGACAGCGAGCCTAGCCCGACCGGGCCGCCGCCGAATTTATCGATGATGCAGGTGAGGATGCGCTTATCCATTTCCTCCAGCCCGTCGCCATCAATATCGAGCAGGCCGAGTGCCTGGTCGGCCAGATCGCGGGTGACGCGGTTGTCGGCCTTGACCTGGGCATAATCGCGCGCGCGCCGCAGCAGGTTGTTGGCGATGCGCGGCGTGCCGCGCGAGCGCGAGGCAATCTCCATTGCACCCTCTTCCTCGATTTCCACGTTCAGGATTTTCGCCGAGCGCTTGATGATGGTGCAAAGGGTGGTGGCATCGTAGTAGTCGAGACGGTTAACGAGGCCGAAGCGTGAGCGCATCGGGGAAGAGAGCATGCCGGCACGGGTGGTGGCGCCAATTAATGTGAAGGGCTGGATATTAAGTCGCACTGACCGCGCATTTGGGCCTTGGTCGATCACGATATCGATAACGAAATCCTCCATGGCGGAGTAGAGGTATTCCTCGACGGAGCGCTGCATGCGGTGGATCTCGTCGATAAACAAGACATCGCCGCGTTCGAGGCTCGTGAGCAATCCGGCGAGGTCGCCGGGTTTATCGATCACGGGTCCGGAGGTGCACTTAATGTTTGCATCCATCGAGTCGGCGAGGATGTAGGAGAGCGTGGTCTTTCCAAGGCCGGGCGGCCCCGAGAGCAGGACGTGGTCAAGCACGTCGTTGCGCTCGCGGGCGGCCTGCACAAATAGCTCCAACCGCTCGCGGATCTTGTCCTGTCCCACAAAGTCGGCAAAGCGCGATGGCCGCAACTTCTGTTCGAATTCCTTGTCCGGTATGATGATTTCGTTGTTCATAATCGCGGCGTATCAAACCGTTTTTTTAGACCAGATTACAGGATTAACTAGATTCAAATCCTGAATATCCTGTTATCCCGTCAAAACTATTTCGTGAGCGCCAGTCGGATGAGATCTTCAACGGTCATTTTTGGGGTGAGCTTGATGGCAACGGATTTAATCATTTTCTGGGCATCGTCGAGCTTGTAGCCAAGGGCCCCGAGGGCGAGGGCGGCGTCACGCAGGCGGTGGTCGCCGAGTTCGCCTTCGCCACCGGCGAGGGCGTCGAGCTGTTCGCCCTTGGTGAATTTATCGCGCAGTTCGACGATGATGCGTTCAGCGGTCTTTTTGCCGATGCCTGAAATGGAGGAGATGCGCTTGATGTCGCCATTGATGAGCGCGGTCTTGAGCTCGCGCACCGGTAGGCCGGAGAGGGCGCTGATGGCGAGCTTGGGGCCGACTCCGCTGATGGTGAGCAGTCGGATGAACATTTCGCGCTCTTCTTCGGCGAGGAAGCCGAATAGTTTTTGGTCGGCATCGGTGATATGGTGGTAGGTCAGGATGCGGCAGGGCTCCCCTTCCGGCGGGAGACGGTCGTAGCTACAGAGTGGGATGAAAACCTCGTAGCCAACGCCGCCGACATCCATGATGACGCGGGCGGGTTGCTTGTGGTCGAGTTTGCCTTCGAGAAAAGTAATCATGGCCGCCCATGTTGCCGCAAGCGGGAGGGGAAATACAGCCCTTTTTCACGGGACGTGTTTTTTGACCCCGGAAGGAGGTCGCTACCGGGTTCAATATCGCTTGGTGTTACATCCATTGCGACGGCCGTTAGCCTGGGTGTAACACTCCTGTTTGCCTGTCGATTTCTGAAAACAGCGTTTGGTTCAGTATTTGCACCTGTTGGCCAAGGTAGTCTTTGGGATGTAGCTCGCGCGGAAGCAGTGGATCTTCAGTCATTGCGGCGTGGTAGGCGTCTAGCGACATTCTCAACAGTTCGGCGATTTCGTCCCGGGAATGATTCCGGGATCGGAGCTGTTCGATGTTCTTCTCCATTATGGAGCAGTAGTGCTCTTGAATGCCTCGGAGGCGTTCGAAGTTCCATGCATCCTCGACGACTCTATTATTCGAAAGTCCCAGAACGGTTCTAGATTCGAAAAGATAGGCAAAGGCTCCAATGCTGGCGACGGTGGAGAGGTCGTCGAAATCAGGGCGAATATCTTCCGATGTGATCCAGACGCTTTGTTGAAGACAACCCATGCGCTTTCTTTTGAGGACCTGCCGGAGTACATTCCTGTATTTTCGATCTACCTCCGGCACGTCGTATACCAACAGGTACCAGAGCTTGTTCCATGGGCGGTTCCATAGTTTTTCTGCATGGAAATAGGCTGGCATCAGCTCCCGACCTGTTTCAGTCAGTCTGAGCTGCGGCGTTGCACCCCCTTTGTTGCGCCAAACCACCAACCCTTGTTTTTGGAGTCGGCTGGATGCGGTTCGGTAGGCGGCGTTGCTTGGGTAGCACGAACGGTTCAGCACGCCCCATCCACCTTTGCAAAGGAACAATGCCGTGAGGTCGAGCAGTTCCATGAACTCAAGCCCGGCGCGTCTTCGAACAACGGGCCAGCTGATATCCGGATGGTGGAAGCTTTGCCAAACCATGTGGGAGTGTTACATCTAAAGGGACGGCCGTCAATATGGATGTAACAATTAGATGAGATGAACACAGGTTGATCGACGTTGGAACACAAACCGGGAAAAGGTTGCATTCCGGAGGGAAAGCTATATGTTCGCCGCTCATTTTTCTTTTGGAGAAAACCCCATGCCCCAGGAAATCAGGAATATTGCGATTATTGCGCATGTCGACCACGGCAAAACCACGCTTGTCGACGAGATTATCAAGCAGGCGCACCTTTTTCGCGACAATGAGGATATGCAGGAGTGCATGCTCGACAGCAATGACCTTGAGCGCGAGCGCGGGATTACGATCCTTTCAAAAAACATCAGCGTCAACTACAAGGGAGTGAAAATCAACGTGATCGACACCCCCGGCCATAGCGACTTTGGCGGCCAGGTGGAGCGCGTGCTGAATCTGGCCGACGGCGTGCTGCTTTTGGTCGATGCGGCGGAGGGGCCGATGCCGCAGACGCGTTTCGTGCTCGACAAGGCATTGGAGCTGGACCTCAAGGCGGTCGTGATCATCAACAAGATCGACAAGCCCGACGCACGCCCTGACACCATCCACGATAAGGTATTCGACCTGTTTGTGGAGCTCGATGCCAACGATGACCAGCTCGACTTCCCGATGCTCTATTGCAGCGGCAAGGATGGTTGGGCGGATACGGAACTTGATGGCCCGCGCGGTTCGATTCTGCCGCTGATGGATGCGATCCTCGAACATATCCCTGCGCCGGAAGTGCGCGAAGGGCCGATGCAGATGCAGGTGACTTCGCTGGACTACAACGATTATGTGGGACGGATTGGCGTGGGGCGCGTGTATCGCGGGACACTCGACATGACCACGCCGCTCATGCGTGTGCGCCGTGATGGTGCGCAGAATCCCACTCAGATCAAGCAACTGTTCACCTTTGAGGGAATGGGTCGTTCCGAAGTCGATGAAGTGCCCTGCGGTGACCTTTGCGCGATTGTCGGCATTCCCGACATCGATATCGGCGACTGCATTACCGACTTGGAACATCCCGAGGCGCTTCCGCCAATCAGCATTGACCAGCCGACGCTTTCGATGGTGTTCACGGTCAACGATTCGCCATTTTTCGGGAAGGACGGGAAGTATGTCACCAGCCGTCATTTGCGCGAACGGTTACTCAAGGAGACCGAGCGCGATGTGGCGCTGCATGTGGACGATAGCGCCGGCGATTCATTCAAGGTGAGCGGCCGTGGTGTGTTGCACCTCTCGATCCTGATCGAAACCATGCGCCGCGAAGGCTTTGAAATGTCCGTGGCTCAGCCGCAGGTCATCCTTAAGGAAAAGCATGGAAAGAAAGAGGAGCCTATCGAAATCCTGTATGTGGATGTGCCGAACGAGCATGCCGGAAAGGCGATCGAGCTGGCCGGCATGCGCAAGGGTGAAATGGTCGATATGGAGCAGCATGGCCTGCGCAAGAGGATCCGCTTTGAGATTCCCACCCGCGGCTTGATCGGCCTGCGCAGCAAGATGCTCACAGTGACAGCCGGTGAAGCCATCGTGACGCACCGCTTCCTGCACTACGAACCGTTTAAAGGATCGCTCCAGCAACGCAACAATGGCGTGCTGATTTCGCAGGGAAAGGGTGCGGCAGTCGCCTTTGCCATTGATGCGCTCCAGCAACGCGGCATCTTTTTTGTCGATCCGGGCGAGGAGTGCTACGAGGGAATGATTTTGGCCGAGCATTGCATCGACAAGGATTTGGTCGTGAACATTCAGAAGGCTAAACAGCTTACGAACATGCGTGCTTCTGGCACCGACCGGGCAATGAAGATTGCCCCTGCGCAGGTCAAGAGCTTGGAGGAGGCTCTTGAATACATCGCCGCCGACGAACTGGTGGAAATCACCCCCAATCACATTCGCTTGCGCAAAAAAATGCTTGGCGAAATCGAGCGCAAGCGCGCCGGTCGGCAGAAGTCCAACGACTGAATCTGTAAAGCCGTCGTTTTTCATTGCTTATATGAAAACAAATTATATTATTTCCTGCTGAGTTCATTCAGAAGGTCTTCATGGATCGTCGCGGGCATCACGGGATGCCCGGCAAGCCGAACGAGTCGGGACGGACGCAGGGCGCTGAATGGCAGAGAGAGAGAAAAATGGAAAGTAGACTATACGTAGGGAATCTATCCTATAGTTCCACCGAAGGCGACCTTGAAGATCTATTCAAACAGGCCGGAACCGTCGTCAAATGCGAGCTGATGCTCGATAAGTTCACCAGCCGTTCCCGCGGGTTTGCCTTTGTTGAAATGGGCACCCCGGAAGAAGCGAACAAGGCGGTTGAGATGTTTAATGAGCAGGACCTGCAGGGTCGTAACCTGCGCGTCAACATTGCGCGTCCGCGCGAAGAACGTCCCCCTCGCCGTGATGGCGGTGGCGGTGGCGGAGGCGGCGGCTACGGCGGAGGCCGTGGTGGTGGCGGAGGCGGCGGCGGAGGCCGTGGCGGATATGGTGGCGGCGATCGTTACTAATCCAACCCCGTAAAACTTTAAAAAAGCCCGTGCCTTGCGCGGGCTTTTTTATTTTAGGGGGGAGCGCTCGCACACACGTTGAGATTCTTGAGCAGCCCGTCTTCGAGGCGGTAGATCCAGCCGTGGACGGTTAGCTTCTGTCCCGTTTCCCATGCATTTTCAACCGCAGTGAAGTTGCAGACATTGGCAACCTGCTCGATAACGTTGAGTTCGCAAAGGCGATCCTTCCGTTTTTCCGGATCTTCGATAGCGTCAAGCCGTTCGCGGTGGTAGCGGTAGACATCACGGATGTGCCGCAGCCAGTTGTCGATGAGGCCGTGATTGTGGGATTCCATGGCGGCCTTTATGCCGCCGCAACCATAGTGGCCGCAAACGATGATGTGCTTCACCTTCAGCACCTCGACGGCATATTGGATGACCGAGAGGCAGTTGAGGTCGGTGTGGACGACGACGTTGGCGATATTGCGGTGAACGAACACCTCGCCGGGGGGGAGGGCGACGATCTCATTGGCCGGTACGCGGCTATCGGAGCAACCAATCCACAGATACTCCGGGGTCTGTTGTTTCGACAGTTCTTCAAAAAACCCGGGTTGCTCCTGCTCAATCTGTTTCGCCCATTGGCGGTTGTTTTCAAAGAGACCATTCAACTCATTCATGCCGCCAATATTTCCAATCTCTGAAAGAAACACCAGCCGAAAGTTACAATCTCTGAGAACCGGCATTTATTCCAGTGTACTTTAACTCGCTTTATTTGCATGCTGTTCCCTCAAAACAATAAGGGGGTGTTATGAAATGGATCGGTTTATTGGGGTTGATGTTGGCTTTTCTTCTTCCGGCGGGTGCCGCCCCCGCTCATGTGGACTTTGAGCGGAAGTGGATTTTTCCGCAGGATCTGGGTGGGCTGAAATACGTGATCTCGGAAAAGTTCGAGGAAACCGACTTTGGCTACAGGATCATCTATCGCGCCGGCGAATCCTTCGAGGCCGAGATTAACGTCTACGATCTCGGGCAGGAGTCGATCCCCAGCGGCTACAAAGAGCAGATCCCAGAAATCGAAAAGGTGGAGGAGTGGGCGAAACATCCGGACCGGCGCGCATTGTTCGACCAGTTGTTGATTGTGGAATAAAAAAAGTCCATGCCCAAATTTCGGGGAAAGAAGAAGTCGTGTTGTCGGCAAACCCAGGCCGGTGTGGTGCCGGGGTGCCGTTCCTTGCAGTCACTGCTGTCGTTCCGACAGCCTCGCTTCGCGTCCATTCTTATGGAGCCGGTTGCGCGTTCCCGCAGACGGGAAGCGCGCGCTACATCTGCTTTTCACCAACCCATTGTCTTCTTCCGGAATTGGGACATGAACCAAAAAAAGCGCCCCGGATTCCGGGACGCTTTTGGGTCGGCAAGAGCTTCTGCCCTTATTTCCCGGCCATCATGGCTTCGATGTCGTCCTCGACAGTGCCGATCGGCTTGATGTCGAAGTTTTCGACCAGCACATTCACCACGGCTGGGGAGAGAAACGCGGGAAGGGTCGGGCCGAGGCGGATGCCCTTAACGCCGAGGAAGAGCAGGGCTAGCAGTACGATGACGGCTTTTTGCTCATACCACGCGATGTCGTAGGAGATCGGTAGATCGTTGATGTCGTCGAGGCCAAAGACTTCCTGAAGCTTCATGGCAATGACCGCCAGCGAGTAGGAGTCGTTGCACTGTCCGGCATCGAGAACGCGCGGAATGCCTCCGATGTCGCCGAGATCTAGCTTGTTGTAGCGATACTTCGCGCATCCTGCGGTCAGGATAATGGTATCCTTCGGCAGTTCTTCAGCCACTTCGGTGAAGTAGTTGCGGCCCTTCTGGCGTCCGTCGCAACCGGCCATGACCACGAAGCGCTTGATGGCGCCGGACTTGACGGCATCGACCACCTTGTCGGCCAGAGCCATGACTTGGTTGTGGGCGAATCCGCCAACAATCGATCCGGTCTCAATCTCGGTCGGGGCGGCGCAGGTTTTTGCGAGCTCGATGATTTCCGAGAAATCCTTCTGGCCGTTCGGGCCGGTCTGGATGTGCTTGACGTCGGGGTAGCCGACGATGCTGGTGGTGAAGATGCGGTCTTTGTATGCATCCTTTACGGGGGTGATGCAGTTGGTGGTCATGAGGATCGGGCCGTTGAAGGAGGTGAACTCTGCGCCCTGCTTCCACCAAGCGTTGCCATAGTTTCCGATAAAGTTATCGTACTTTTTGAAGGCGGGGTAGTAGTGGGCCGGCAGCATTTCGGAGTGGGTGTAGACATCCACGCCGGTTCCCTGGGTCTGCTCCATCAGCATTTTAAGGTCGGTGAGGTCGTGGCCAGAAATCAGGATGCCCGGCTTGTCGGACACGCCCAGGTTGACGGTGGAGAGCTCGGGGTTGCCGTAGGTACTGGTGTTGGCGCCATCGAGTTGGGCCATGGCCGTCACGCCGAATTCGCCGGTTTTCATGACCAAGGCAACCAGCTCGTCGACGGAGAGGTCTTTGGTGGTCGCGGCGAGGGCTTCCATCGCGAAGGCGTAGAGCGCGTCGTCTTCGGCACCGAGGATCGCGGCGTTTTCGGTGTAGGCCGCTATTCCCTTGAGTCCGTAGATGACCAGTTCGCGCAGGGAGCGCACGTCTTCGTTTTCCGTGGCGAGAACGCCAACACTTTTGGCTTTTTCAAGGAAGGCTTCTTTTCCGGCTCCGATCCAGGTGGCGGAGTCGTGGGTTTCTTCTCCGCCCACTTCAGCTTTCAGCGCGTCGCGGATGGAAATAGCTTGTTCGATGAGCGCCACAAAGCGGTCTTCGTCGAAGTTGGCGTTGGTGATGGTTGCAAAGAGGGCTTCCATGATGAAGCGGCCCGCTTCTTTGTTTACGGTTTCGGATTTCTTACCCCAGATGGAAATGCCTTTCAATAGGTGGACGAGAAGGTCTTGCAGGTTTGCAGTCTCTTCCGTTTTGCCGCAGACGCCCCGCATGGTGCAACCTTCATTTTTTGCCGTTTCCTGGCACTGGTAACAGAACATACTCATACCACTTCTCCTTGGTTAATTGTCGGATCGTCCGACCACACTGGTTGTAAAACGCAGACTATTGTGCATACCCACGGAATCCAATCCTTGATTTGGGTCAAGAGGATGAAAAAAGTCCAAGTTTTTTAGTGAAATAGTGGCCTATCGCATCAGCAAGAGGCTGAGTGCCATGCCGGCGAACAGGGTGAGCCCCAGTGCAAACCAGACGTTGTTCGTCATTCAACTCTCCAATAGTCGGAAGCAACCTATCTCCTACAGGGGAAAAAATGAACTGCGAAGTACGGATTATTCCACGGATTGGAAATTGAAACTTGGGGCAGGGGTGGTCAAAGTCCGTGCCATGAAGATTGAACCGTACATCAACCAATCGCCGTTTTTCAAAGGGCTGTCCGTCGAACATCACCGGGAGCTGGAAACCATCTGCAAGCTCAAATCGGTGAAGAAGCGCGACTATCTGTTCCACGAAGGCGAAAAGGGGAGCAACATGTTCCTGCTCATCGACGGCAATCTCCAGTTGCACAAGAATACCGAGGATGGGCGCGAGGTGGTCATTCGCGTCATCAAGCCCGGCGAGGTGTTTGCCGAGGTGGTGCTGTTCGAGAAGGAGCGTTATCCGGTTTCCGCCCGTGCGGTGACGGGGGCGACGGTGCTTTCGTTCCCGAAGGCGGGAATCCATCGATTGCTGGACGAAGAAGGATTCCGAAATGATTTTATCGCCATGCTGATGGCCAAGCAGCGCTATCTCGCCGAGCGCATCCAGGAGCTGACGACCAAGGATGTCGAACAGCGATTTTTTACGTTCCTGCGCAGCCAGTACGGCGAAAAGGAAACCATCCACACCCCGCTCTCCAAAAAGGACATTGCCGCCGCCATCGGCACCACTCCCGAGAGCCTTTCACGCCTCATCCAGCGCCTGCACGAAGACAAAATCATCGACTGGAAGGGCAAGGAGATCCGTATCCTTTCCAGCCCTTGGACGTGGTTGGAATAGAAAAATCTGGAGTGCGGAGACCCCGTCTCCGCTTTCAAAGTGCTGACGCTGTCAGCGCAGTCCAGAGCGCCGATGGTATCAGCGCACTCCGGGGCGGCTACGCCGCATCAAAAATCGTCAAGCACGTTAATACGATCAGTCTTGAATTGGGCGAGGGTATTGACGAAGGAGCGGTTGGCATTGCGCTCAAGCCATGCTTGCGAGCACCAGCGATAATCTACGGCATTGTCAACCACGCGATGGTGTGCGGGATTTTGGTGGACATAGCGCAGGCGGGCAAACCACGAGGTTTGGTGGGTGATGCGGCTTTCCCAATAGTTGTGCCAGACCTTGCGTCCTTCGGTGTTGTCGATCTTGTTTAGTTTCCATGCCGACCATTTGTGGATGGCCGAGACCATCGGCTGGAGTGTCTCGGCACTTTCCGGGGAGAGGGCAACGAAGTGATAGTGGTTGGCCATGATCGCCCATGCCTGGAGCCGCCACCCAAACTTGTTGGCCTGTTCGAAGAGCATGGTTCGGACGAGGGTGAGTTTTTCGGAACTGTCGAGGATGCGGGCTTTGTGGTAGATGCCGCAGGTGACCATGTAGCCGCCTGATTCGGAAAGAGCATGCATGGGAGCATGCGGCCAGTATGGTTCCTTATCTTACATGTATACATTAAGAACATGCAAGCAGCTCGTTGCAAGAGGAAACCGCGCAGGATGCGATGAATATTGCGTGAGTGTCTTGGAGTGCGGAGACCCCGTCTCCGCTTTTAGAGTGCTGACGGTGTTGGCGCAGTCCAGAGCGCTGACGGTGTCAGCGCGCTCCAGATTTTTTTACGCCTGCATTTGCGCTTTAATGCGTTCCTCGACATCGTGCTCGTAGAGGGCGGTGAGGGTTTCTTCGAGGTCGCCTTCCATGACGCGGTCGAGCTTGTAGATCGTTAGGCCGATGCGGTGGTCGGTGAGGCGGTTCTGCGGAAAGTTGTAGGTGCGGATCTTTTCGGAGCGGTCGCCGGAGCCGACCATGGATTTGCGCTCGGAGGCCTCGGCCTCGGCCTTCTTGCGTTGTTGGTCATCGAAAAGCCTGGCACGCAGCACCTTCATGGCGGCGGCCTTGTTCTTGTGTTGCGAGCGCTCATCCTGGCACTGCACGACCACGCCGGTGGGAATGTGGGTGATGCGGATGGCGGAGTCGGTGGTATTGACGTGCTGCCCGCCGGCACCCTGCGCCCGGTAGGTGTCGATGCGCAGATCTTCGGTGCGGACTTCGATATCGACCTCTTCGGCCTCGGCCAATACCGCGACCGTGGCGGCGGAGGTGTGGACACGCCCCTGTGTTTCGGTTTGGGGCACGCGCTGCACACGGTGGGTTCCGCCTTCGTGCTTGAGAACTTTATAGACATCTTCGCCCTCGACAGAAAAGGAGACTTCCTTGTAGCCGCCGGCTTCGGAAGGGCTGACATCCATGACGCGGTGTTTCCATCCCTTGGTGTCGAAATAGCGGGTGTACATGCGGTAGAGGTCGCCGCAGAAGATGCCGGCTTCGTCGCCACCGGTACCCGCGCGGATTTCCATGATGACGTTGCGACTGTCGGTGGGATCGGGCGGAATGAGGGAAACCATCATTTCGCGCTCGGCGATGGGCAGCTTCTCTTCTGCTTCGGCGATTACCATTTCGGCGATCTCGCGCAGTTCCATGTCGGCATCGGCATCGGCCAGAATGGTTTCGCTTTCGGCCTTGGTGTCCAGCAGGTTCAGGTAGTTGGTTGCGCACTCGGCCAGTTTCTTTTTATGCGAATATTCCCGCATGCACTCCTTCATCTTTTTCGGGTCGGAGGAAACCTCGGGTTGCGACATGCGTGTTTCGAGTTCGCCGAGCTTGGTCTGGAGCTGTTCGAGATAGCTGTGGTCGATCATGGCAATACCTTTCAGTCCACAGAGTGCACAGATTTTCAGGATTTAATCTGCGAATATCTGTGAAATCTGTGGATGTGAATAATCTTCTGTAGACACAAAAAGGCCGAACATGCTTGCGCAGGTTCGGCCTTCGGAAATGGTCGCTAGTAGGTGCCTTCTGCGAAGCGCTTGTTAAAGCGATCCACGCGGCCTTCCGTATCGATAAGCTTTGCGCTACCCGTAAAGAACGGGTGGCAGCTCGAGCAGGTGTTGACGTGCATCTCCTTGACGGTCGAGTTGGTCTTGATCTCGTTTCCGCAGGCGCAGCGAATCACTGCTTCTTCATAGTTCGGATGAATATCTGTCTTCATGGCAAAATCCTCGTGTTCAATTGAGAGCGTGGGTTTTAAACAAACCGTACTAGCGAACGCAAGGCTTGTTTGGAAATATTTTATGAGAGCAAGCCAAATCCATCAAACGCTGGATGTACTCTTTATTGGCAGAACCTCGTGTAGGCAAATTCTTCATGTATATGGTAAGGCTTGAGGGAAGCGCTTGGTTTTCCGAACGAAGTGTTCGTTGTGCCCCTCCAATAAAAGAGGCGCGACCTCAAACAAGCCTTGCGTAAAAAACGCATATTCAAAATTGATAAGAACGAAATGTAGTGAGCGGTTCTTGAGGAGGCAATGTTTCTCCCGCAGGTCTCACCGGATTTTTAAAAAAGAGCAAATATTTCGCGCCACTGCGGACAGGCTTTTGCGGGTTATTGGTTGTATCGCCGGAACCTTTTAGGCTATAACCCCTCTTCTGATTTGGAAAAAGCCGTTTGGCCGTTAATTTAACAAGGAGTTTTAAATGAATGTTTTGCATGTATGCGCGAATCCGAAGCCGACCGAGGAGTCCGTTTCCAAGCAGCTCGCCGCCGCCTTTTTCGGCAAGCTGATCGAGCTCCGGCCAGATGTCGAGCTGGTGAATACCGATCTCTACGACGAAAAACCACCGTATTATTCCTACGAGCTCTACAAACGTGCATGGTATCCCGTCTTTGATGAATCCTACGAGCCGTCCAAGGCCGAGGAAATGGCCATAAACTATGCCGCCAAGCAGGCGGAGGCCTTTAATGAAGCCGATGTGCTCGTGCTTACCATGCCCATGTGGAACTACGCGGTTCCGGGCATCTTGAAGGCGTGGATGGATCAAATTCTCTGCCCTAACCTCACCTTTTCCATTAGCCCCGAAGAGGGCGTCAAGCCGCTGCACAAGATCAAGAGCATTGTATTGCTTGTTGCTTCCGGTGGCGTCTATATGGAGGACGATGCCCGCGACGCGCTGACCAGCCAAGTTCGCGCTGCTTTCGGATTTGTTGGCATTGATAACCTTGAAATTGTATGGGCCGACGGCCAGAACCCGTTGTTCAATTCCGATTGCGATGCCCGCAAGGAAATGGCGATCGAGGCCGCAGCTGAAATCGCCGAAGACAT
>DAOUQA010000230.1 GCA_030625905.1 Kiritimatiellales bacterium
CAGATAGAAAGGTATTCGTTTCTGTTCGAGGATCGTTATCGAATGCGGGCAGCACTTTTTTCATGGCCACCGTAATGGCCGACGCTTTACGCGCCTTGATCTTAGACCCGGTTGCCGCATCGACACCGGACAAAAGCCCTGCAGCAATCGCGGCGATAACGCCGAGGAAGATTCCAAGCTTTGGAATATTGATTTTTTGTGCAGCCATTATTCCGCCTCCCCTTTTGCCGGTGCCACATAGCCAAATGGTTTACTGATCGTTGAACGGTCAATCAACGGCGTGAGCGCGTTCATGAAGAGAATGGAGAAGCTGACGCCCTCGGGATAGGCGCCCCAGAGGCGGATGGCGCTGGTCATGATCCCGCAGCCGAGACCAAAGATCAGCATGCCCTTTTTCGTCATGGGCGAGGTAACCATGTCGGTGGCCATAAAGAAGGCACCGAGCAGCAGGCCACCGGAGAGCACATGGTAGACCGGGGAGTGGGTGGTTTCGGGATGGATAAGATAAGCCACCCCGGTAATGACAAAGACCGAGCCGATGTAGGCCACCGGAATCTGCCACTGGATCAGCTTGAAGGCGAACAGCAGCGCGGCACCAATCAGTAGCGCCACCACGGAGGTTTCGCCAATGCAGCCGCCAATGTTTCCGGTGAATAGATCGCCCATGGCAAAGACGCCGGTTTTGACCCCCTCGCCCAGCGGCGTAGCGGCGGTGACGGTGTCGGCCATCATTTTTCCAGCGGTTGGAACATTCCAGGTGGTCATGATTTCGGGCAGGCCGATCAGCAGGCCGACGCGGGCAACCAGCGCGGGGTTGAACGGGTTGTAACCCAGTCCGCCAAAGAGCTGCTTGGCGAGAATAATCGCCAGCACGGCACCCAGCACACAGACCCACCAGGGAACGCCTGCATTAAGGTTCATGCCCAGCAGGAGGCCGGTAATGATGGCACTCCCGTCCTTCCAGGTGGAGGCCTTCTTGTTGAGCTTGTTCCAACCCTCTTCCAGCGCAACGCAGGAGACGGTGGTGAGCAGGAGAACCTTTAGGGCTGCAAACCCGAAGAACCAGATGCCCGCCAGACAGGCCGGCAACAGGGCGAGAACCACGCCAAACATAATTTTGGGAATGTTCTGGTTGTCCCGTATATGCGGCGAATTGCTCACCATCAACTGGGCGGGATCCGGCATTTGTATCGATGATTCTGTTTCAGACATAACTAGTTCTCGTTTTCTCTAAACCTTCTTTTACCACGAATTATCCGAATCTTCTCGAATCCGAAACCATCCTATTCGTGCCAATTCGAGTGATTCGTGGTTTACTTTTTTTTCCTAAGTTCAGCTTGGATTTCGATTTTAGCGCGCTTGAAATGCTGGTTGAGCGGCCGGCGCGACGGGCAGACATAGCTGCACGAGCCACACTCGATGCAGGCCATCACATTGAGTTCCTCGGCCCAGTCGAAGCGTTTGTTTTCCACCGCCTGGCTGATCGTGGCGGGCAGGATGCTCATGGGGCAAACCTCCACGCAGCGCCCGCAGCGGATGCAGGGTTCGGAGGTGTAGAGCGAAACCTCGTCGGCGGCAATCAACAGAATGCCGGAGGTGTTTTTCATGACGGTCACACCCAGCGAACTCTGCGCAATGCCCATCATCGGCCCGCCGAGCAGCAGCTTGGCCGGCTGCGCATTGACACCCCCTACCAGCTCCAGCGCCTTTTCGACCGGAGTTCCGATACGGAACCGCCAGTTGCCGGGGTTGACGACCGGCTTGCCGGTCACGGTGGTGATCCGCTCGATCGACGGGCGACCCTTAACGACGGCCTCGGTAATCGCGACCGCGGAGGCCACGTTCTGAACCACGCAGTTGACATCCATCGGCAGCTTGCCGATGGGAACTTCGCGCCCGGTGATCGCGTAGATCAGTTGCTTTTCGGCCCCTTGCGGATAGTTGACGGGAAGGCTTTGCACTGTGACGTTGTATTTCCCGGCAATTTCCCGAAGCTTGGCAATCGCATCGGGCTTATTTTCCTCGACACCGATCACGGCGGTTTCCAATCCCAGGATGCGGGCAATGATCGCCGCACCAAGCACCACGTCTTCGGCCTGTTCAAGCATCAGGCGGTGGTCGGCGGTGAGGTAGGGTTCGCACTCGGCGCCGTTGAGGATGAGGGTATTGATCACCTTGCCCTCGGGGGGAGAGAGCTTGACGTGCGTCGGGAAACCTGCACCGCCCATCCCAACAATTCCGGCATCCCAAACGCGTTGCTTCAGGTCTGCCGAGCTGGCGTTTTTCCAATCGGTAATAGGTGTGAGCGCGTCGCCCCATACGTCCTCACCATCGGCGGTGATTTCAATGGCCGGAACGGCCATGCCGGTCGGGCCGGGGCATTTGTCGATGGCCTTTATAGTTCCACTGGTCGGGGCGTGTAGCGGCACGGAAACAAAACCCCCCGTCTTGGCCAGCAAGTCGCCCTTCTTGACGGTATCGCCCTTTTTGACCACAAGTTCGGGCGGCGCACCGATATTCTGGTGCATGATAACCTTGTAGCTGTCGAGCAGCGGTGCATCCTGAATCGGCTTCGAGGCCGAAAGCGCCTTGCTGTCCTTGGGATGTACGCCCCCTTTGAATTTTCTTGTCTGGGTACTCATTTGGAAGCTCCTCCGTAACCGCCGACCGCATGCTTGGAAGCCAGACGCAGCGCTGTAGTCGGGCAGGCCGAGGCCTCAACCAGGTCGGGCGGCGGCGGATTTTCATAATTGGTTCTGATGAGAAAGCCATCGACGAGCATGTGATCCTCTTCCCCGGAGGCCTTCACGCACTTGCGGCAGGCGATACAGGCGGTTTTGCAGACCTGGCGCTTGGCGGCGCCCTTTTCCGGGGAGTTGCAGTAGACATGCACATCCACTGCGGCAGGCACCATGATAATCAGATCCTTCGGACAAGCGGCCACGCAGTTTTCGCAGCCCACGCAAAGTTCGGGATGCACCACGGCGAGGCCGTCGCGGATTTCGATGGCACCGAACGGGCAGGCATCCGCGCAACTTCCGAAACCGAGGCAACCATAGTCGCACCCCTTCGCACCGCCAGCGACCAGCACGGCCGAGCGGCAGTCGCGCACCCC
>DAOUQA010000145.1 GCA_030625905.1 Kiritimatiellales bacterium
CATTAATCCGTTGGTATTCAATCTGTAGCGCAATGGGCGAAACAAAATAATTGCTTGAACGGCATCTCGGATCGGAAATAATTTTGTTGTCCATCATTTTGTCATACCTCTCTGCTGCTTCAACCGGATTAGGAAGGACTGGGTTTAAAAGAATGAGATTAGTGTCGATTAGTGAAAATCAGTGGTTTGAAAAAACATCTCCAGACCAGATGGCTTCCAATCCATTTTTTGTTTTAAGCAGCAGCTCCCCGTGGTCGCCAAAGCCGGCGAGCGTGCCGTTTTTCTTAATGTCGCCGTCGTGCACGGTCAGCGGCTTTCCAACGGGGCCGGCCTTTTCCGTCCAGATTTCCCGAAGGCCGGGAAACCCGCCTTTCTCCCATTCGCCGATCCAATATTCCAAGGGCTGGAATAGGGCTTCCAGGATTTTGGAAAGGTCGTGGGCGCGCCCGTTTTCAACCAGCATCGATGTGGCGGGGCGGTCGATGGCTTTTGCTTCCTCGCTGGTCATGTTTACGTTCAGTCCGATGCCGATGATGATTCCCGCTTGGACGGCCTCGTCTTTAGTCCCCCCACTAGCGGCGCTGGATTTTTCACCGGCGAGACTTTGCCGAGGGATCGCTTTCCTCCCGCTGGTCGGTGAAGCGATGCTACACTTGGTCTGGTGTAGCAAACGTTTTCGGTCTTTTTGGCGTTCGACTCGTTCGGACAGGATGCCGCAGATTTTTTTGCCGCCCACCAGCACATCGTTTGGCCATTTGGGTGTGGATAGGATTCCCCTGCTGCGCAGCAGGTCGTTGACGGCCAGTGCGGCAGCCATGGTAAGGGAGGGGACGGTCACAAGCTTGGCATCGGTTCGTATAAAGAGGGAAAAACAGAGGTTCTGGCCGGGGGTCGAAAGCCAGTTGCGCGCCTGCCTTCCGCGCCCCTCGGTCTGTTCCCGCGCGGCGACGATCGTTCCGCTCGGCAGTTCCATTCCTTGGGAAAAGCGCTCGCGCAGGAAGGCGTTCGTCGAACCCAGTCTATCATGCCATTCAACATTGAAGTCCATACGAAAAATCCTGCCTGTCCAGTCATCCTGACAAAAATTCCGGAAGCGATTACAGAGGGCTCTTCACGGAAGTCAGTTCTCAATATTCTAGCCCGGTGCGGCGAGTGCGGATGAAAGGTTGCGCAGGCAGAAGAGCCCGTTCCAATCGCCGCCCCTCATCTTTCGCGCCCCCTCCTTGCGCCGCTCCCCGAACTGGGACCGGTTCTGTGCAAAAACATCATCGACAAACAAGCGGCATCCCAGTGCGACTCCGTCGTTGAAATAGCGCACATGGCAACGGATCAGGTCATGCAGGGGCAACTCTCCGCCCTCCTCGATTACCTTGCGTACCTGTGCGGGGTCGAACCCCGCCTTGGACTCGGTTTTTTCCCCGGCACAGAAGATCAACTTGCGGTATTGTGCCGCAATCTTTCGCCATGAATCCTCCTGTCCATGCATCCGCAGCAGGGAGGTGATCCCTCCGCGCGCAAGCTTTTCGCCCGCCACCGCCTCGGCATAGCTGCAATAGCGGTATTCCCGCGGATCGTTAACCAGGCCGGCGCGCACGGGGTTGAGTTCGATATAGCTTGCCATGGTTAAAAGCGCGGTATCCGAATCCTCCACCAGAACACTCTTGAAGCGTTCCTCCCAAAGGGTTCCGCGCCGTCCCTCACATCGATTGTACCACTTCGTAAAGCACTCCTTCAGCTCCTTTACAAAAGAAGAGAGATCCCCCATCCGGCATAAATAGCATTCACGCAACTCGTTCAGCCAATCCTCGCAACCCGTTTTCCCGGCATGCAGCCGTGCTCGCTCAAACTCCTGCAAAATAGCAGCCATTTGCGCTTTCGGATAGAAACTCCGAAGCCGTGCCATCAGGGTTTCATCATCCAGTTCAACAACCTCCGGCACCTCCAGCAACAGGTGAAAATGGTTCGACATAATGCAGTAGGCGAGTACCCGCACCCCCGAAAATGCCTCCAATCTGCGCATGGCAATCCGGAAAAACTCCTTTCCCTCCGCCCCAAACACATGCCGCTTATCCACCACCCGCGACATCACATGGTAGTGGTTCATATTCCCGCGTCCAAGAATCCGTGGCTTTCTCATAGCACCTCTTTAATGGGGCATCTATTGATTGTCAATATAAATGTGCCTGTCACCTTATAGAGATTTTCATTCGCCATGCTGCAGGAGATGAAGAAGGGGGGAAGATAAAGAGGCTTAAATATTAGCTTATTAAACTATTTTCATTCATTTTATGAATAAATCAGGCTAGCCATGGGAAAGCAAATTCCGTATACAAGTCACTCGTTTTTAAAAAAAAAGGAGACTGTAGACGATGGAATTGTTGATGCAAGGAATTGTCCTGATGGTGATCGGTATGGCTACCGTTTCCGCCTTCCTCGTTTTGCTGATCATGGCCATGAACGGCTCGGCTTCGTTTTTTCGGAAATTCGCGCACCTCTTCCCAGAGGAAGTTGCCGAAGCCCCCAAGGCCGCTGCGACGGATCCTGTGGCCGAAATCGCGATTGCCCTGGCCGCCATCCGGGCCAAACGCGGATAAATCAATTTGGCTTTTTCCTGTTTATTAGACCGGATAACAGGATGGTCAGGATAAGTATCTGGTAAATCATAAATAACATCATAGCCTAACAGGCGGCGGAAATGGATAACAAGGGACTGACGGAGAAGGTGATTGGGTGTGCCATGAAATCCAGGTGGTTAACTATCTAGTGGCCACGGGAATAGAGATTGGGTTGATTCTGAATTTTGAAGAAGAGAAAGGTGAAATTAAACGCAAGGTGCGTAGCTTGAAGCACCTTGATCAACAAGATTGACAATAATCCTGCCGATCCTGTTATCCGGTCAAATTATTTAATACATTAATCAGTTAGGAGAAATATCGTGGCTAAGAAAACCATCCATATCATGAACACCGCGTTCCGCGACGGCTTCCAGTCCGTTTATGGCGCGCGCGTATTGACCGAAGATTTCCTTCCGGCCGTCAAGGCTTGCGTCGAGGCGGGACAAACCCATTTCGAGGCGGGCGGAGGTGCCCGCTTCCAGGCTCCGTTCTTCTACTGCAACGAGTCCGCCTTCGACATGATGGACAAGTTTCGTGAAGCCGCCGGCCCTGATGCCGACCTGCAGACCCTCGCCCGCGGCATCAATGTGGTGGGGCTCGATTCGCAGTCGCGCGACATCATCGACCTGCACGCCAGAATGTTTGCCAAGCACGGCATCACCACCATCCGCAACTTCGATGCGCTTAACGATTTCAACAACCTCATCGACTCCGGAAAGGCCATTACCGATGCCGGGCTGAACCACGAAGTGGTGGTTACCATGATGGAGCTACCTCCGGGTTGCGAGGGCGCACACACCGTCGATTTCTACAAAAAGACCCTGAAGGCGATCCTTGATGCGAAGATTCCCTTCACCAGCGTCTGCTTCAAGGATGCCTCCGGAACCTCCGCTCCGAAGAAGGTATACGAAACCATCAAGATGGCTCGCAAGATGTTGCCGAAAGGAACCAAAATTGCCTTCCACTCCCATGAAACCGCAGGCGTTGGAACCGTCGGCTACCTTGCCGCCATCAAGGCCGGTGCCGACCAGGTCGACTGCTCCATGGCACCGGCCTCCGGCGGAACCTGCCAGCCGGATGTCGCCACGCTGTGGCACGCCCTGCGCGGCGAGGACTACGAACTCGATATCGATATCGATAAGATGATGCATGCTGAGTCCGTCTTTAAGGAGTGCATGGCCGATTATATGATGCCGCCGGAAGCCAAGTCGGTCGAACCGATGATTCCGTGGTCTCCGATGCCGGGCGGCGCGCTGACTGCCAATACGCAGATGATGCGCGACAACAACATGATGGACAAATACGAAGATTGTATCCACGCCATGGGCGAAGTTGTCCGCCGCGGCGGGTTCGGTACCTCTGTAACGCCGGTTTCGCAGTTTTACTTCCAGCAGGCCTTCAACAACGTTATCTTTGGCCCGTGGGAAAAAATTGCCGAAGGCTACGGCAAGATGGTGCTCGGCTATTTTGGCAAGACCCCCGTCGAACCCGATCCGGAAATCGTCAAGATTGCTGGCGAAAAACTTGAATTGGAACCGACCACTGAAAACCCGGTCGACATCAACGACCGCGATCCCGGCAAGGGAATCGGTGCCGCCAAGAAATTGCTCACCGAAGCGGGGATTGAAGACCAATGCGATGAAAATATCTTTATTGCCGCTGCCTGCAAGCAGAAGGGGATCGATTTCCTGCTTGGCAAGGCTGAAATCAACGGCGTCCGTAAAGGCGCGCTCACTCCGGCGGCTCCGGGAGCCGCGGCGGGGGGCGATGGCGGATACACTGTAACCGTCAACGGCAAGAAGCTGGCGGTTGAAGTGAAGGGCGATAAGGCCACCGTTAATGGCAAGTCCTACGACATCGGCGTGGAAGACGGGATCGAAACGAGTGGAACGGCAACGGTTTCCCACGAATCGGCCGACTCCATCGAAGTCGCCGCCCCGATGAACGCCAAGGTGATCAAGGTGTTGGTTGGTGTTGGCGACCATGTGAACGAAGGCGACGTGCTCTTTGTGGTTGAAGCCATGAAGATGGAAGTCGAAGTGAAGGCCTCCGCTGGCGGCACGGTTTCGGCGATCGCCGTCGAAGCCGGTGCGCAGATCACGGCCGGCCAGGCCATGGCTTCCATCAACTAACCTGAACCGCGAACGGAGATTTCAAACATGAAGAAATTCATAACCATGGGGCTTCTCGCCGCCGCCGTGTTCGGCGGAGCCGTCCAGGTGCAGGCTGAAGAGGCCCGCTGTCCGGCGGGTGGCGCGACGACCGAAGAGGGCATTTCGATTGGGAAAGGCTTCGAGAAGATTTGGCACGAAACCGGAATCTACCGGTTCGTCAACCCGAAGACGCCCGAAGAAAAAAAGGCGGAAAAACGTTCCGCCGCCATTAAGGCCGCTGAAGCGGAAATTGGGGCCGGACATCTTGAATCGGCGCTGAAGTTTATCGACCTGTCGGCGGCGCTGGGCGCATCCGAGGCGACGATCAGCGACCTGAAGGCCCAGTACAAAGACGAAATCGAGCACGGCACCGAACACCACAAAGGCCTTCTTCCCGAAGGGGCAGGGCAGTTTGTGATGATTCTGGTTGGGCTTGGGCTAATCTATCTCGCCATCGCCAAGAAGTTTGAGCCGTTGCTCCTGCTTCCCATTGGTTTCGGTGCCATCCTGACCAATATTCCCGTGGCGGGAATTGCGGCGGCGGCGATGCCCGGGCAACCCGCTGGCTTCCTGTACTATTTCTATACCGTGGGTGTTCAATCCGGGGTCTTCCCGTTGCTCATCTTTATGGGCGTGGGTGCGATGACTGACTTTGGCCCGTTGCTGGCCAATCCAAAGACGGCCCTGCTCGGCGCGGCGGCGCAGTTTGGTATATTCATCGCGCTGCTCGGGGCTTCGGCTATGAGCCACTGGACGGGCGGAGTGGTGGACTTTAGCCTGCAGGATGCCGCGTCCATCGGTATTATTGGCG
>DAOUQA010000164.1 GCA_030625905.1 Kiritimatiellales bacterium
TTGGCCCGGTTCTGCGGATGAAATCAATGAGAAGAATCTTAACGGTGAGCTGTTTGACGTGGGTTCCTTCTTCACGGTTCTGACCAACCTAAACGAAAAGGCGGGTTACGAACTGGATTATGTCCATGTGGGATCCTCGGATGGATTCCCGATTCTGTATCCGCAGAAAAATGGCGCTATCCCGTATAAAACGGGACGGGAGTACATCGATTCGCTGCCTCCGGGAAAATGGAGGCCAAACGGGGATTATCTGCAGGATTGGTCTCCGGCGATTGAAATGAAGTCCACGCCTGAAGCATTTCTGGAGTTGTCCGCTCTTCATCTGGTTGGCAATCAATTCTATCTCTATTGGCATGCCAACTACAATGATCGGATCATCATTGCATCGCAAGAGAAGCTTGAGGAAATCCTTAATCAAGAGCACAGGCTCTTAGGACTCTTGCCGGTGGGATGCCGAATGAAAGCTTGTGAACTTGATGTCCGACCAGTCGTAGAATTCATGGAGGAAGAGCCAGTAGTTTGGGTGGATCTTCTAACGTTTACAAAGTGGGGAGGTTTCATTCAGGAGAAGCTGGCATTCAGCACGGTCTACCCTCACAAGCTCCTGATGCGTGAATCCGAGACGCTTATCGAATATCTGTGCGGGATTTGCTATTGATCCATTCTGTTTCGTTTTATGGGTTGCAACTGCTGCGGATAGGCGTATACATGCCCGTTCTTTCGGGGTCGAACTCTTGCGATGGGCGCGGGATGAGTGCCCTGCTAATTGGAGGGACGATGTTCTCATCGTCCGTTTCATCGTGAGAGGAAATATGAAATTTGACGAAATGGGGCTGAGTCCCGATACGCTGAAATCCGTACAAGCCCTTGGGTTTGAAACCGCCACCCCGATCCAGGAACAGGCGATCCCGATCCTGCTGGAGGGCGAGCGCGACTTTGTCGGGCTGGCCTCCACCGGAACCGGAAAGACCGCCGCGTTCGGTCTTCCGCTACTGGAACGCATCGATCCGGATCAGCCTGTTCCGCAGGGCATTATCCTCTGCCCGACCCGCGAGCTTTGCCTGCAGATTACCAGCGACCTGAACAACTTTTCAAAGCATCGGAGCAGTCTGAAGGTAGTGGCGGTCTACGGCGGCTCACCGATCGTGAGCCAGATCCGCGACCTGAAGCGCGGTGCGCAGATTATCGTCGCCACGCCGGGTCGCTTGCTCGATCTCATTGAGCGCCGCGCCGCTAGGCTGGAGCAGGTTTCGATGGTGGTACTCGACGAGGCCGACGAAATGCTCAACATGGGCTTTAAGGAAGAGCTGGATAAAATTCTCGGCAAAATGCCGGAGGAGCGCGTGACGTGGCTCTTTTCCGCGACCATGGCCAAGGGCGTCGCGCGCATCGCTTCAACCTACCAGACCGACCCGATTGAAGTCTCTGTCGGTGGCCGCAACGAAGCGGCTGCAAATATCGAGCACCTTTGTTTCATGGTGCACGAAAAGGATCGCTATCAGGCGCTCAAGCGCATCCTCGATTTCCTGCCCGAAATCTATGGACTCGTATTCTGCCGCACCCGCGCCGAAACGCAGCAGGTGGCCGAAAAGCTGATGGCCGACGGCTATACGGCCGAATCGCTCCACGGCGATCTTTCCCAGGCGCAGCGCGATGCGGTCATGCGCAAGTTTCGCCAGAAAAACATTACCATTTTGGTGGCCACCGATGTCGCCGCACGCGGCCTCGACGTCGATGACATTACGCATGTGATCCAGTACAAGCTGTCCGACGAAGTGCAGGCCTACACGCATCGTAGCGGCCGTACGGCGCGCGCCGGGAAATCCGGCGTTTCCATTACGCTGATCAATATGCATGAGCGCCGCCGCATCGGTGAGTTGGAACGGCGCAACAACATTAAGATCAGCCTCGAAAAAATTCCGGACGGCAAGGCCATTTGTGAAAACCAACTGATCGCCCTGTTAAACAAAGTCATCGAATCTCCGGTCAACGAAAAGGAGATCGAAGACTATCTTCCTTTAGCCTACGAAGCACTCTGCCAGTTGGACAAAAAGGAGATCATCAAGCGGTTTGTCTCGGTCGAGTTCAACCACTTCCTCGAATACTACCGCCATGCGGGCGACATTAATGTGAAGCCGAGAGCCAATGAGCCACGATCAAGAAATCAAGGCCAGCGCCCGGACAATAAACAACGACGCGACCCCTCCGGCGGGGGCGACTCCAAGCGTTTTTCCATCAATATGGGACGGGCCAATAAGATTAACGCCGGAGCCATTGTACGTGTTATCTGCGAAAATTGTAAAATCGCATCGAACCAGGTCGGCGAGATTTCCCTGGGCCACGATCAATCCTTCTTCGATGTTAAGAAGGAATCAGCCGATGCGGTGCGCGAAGGTATGCAAAATGTGCGCCTCGATGGGCGCAAGGTCAGCATTCGCGCCGTCACTCCGCAGGGAGAAGGCCGTCATGGCGGTGGACAGGGTGGCCCCCGCCAGCGCAGTGGCCGCCAAGGCCGTCCCGGCGGCCGCCGGTATTGATGTAGATGGAGCATCCTGCTCCATTTGGGGCGGGCTTGTTCTTTTGAATCAGCGGTGCAATGGGTAGAAGAGTCCTGTGTTCTTACAGAACGGAGCTAAAAGCTCCGTCTACGGTCTTGCAACGTCTGTCGTTCAATCAGGAGATGGAATTATGAACAGAACGGTTTTTGTTACAGGGGCAACGCGCGGGATTGGCCGCGAGCTGGTGAAGCAGTTGGCGGCATTGGGTTTTCACGTGTTTGGAACCGGGCGCGATGAAGTGCGACTCGAAGAGCTGAAAGCCGAGACGGGCTGCATGGGTGCCGGGGCCGATCTTTCCGATCCAGAACAGGTGGTTGATATCTATCGGCAGGCCAAGAATGCGCTGGGACAGGTGGATATTCTGATCAACAACGCCGGACTGAACAACCGCAAGGCGGCGGTAGTGAACATTCAGTTGGATGATTGGGAGCAGCAGTATGCCGTAAACCTGCGTGCGCCGATGCTGCTGAGCCGCGAGGCGCTCAAGGACATGGCCGGCCGCAAGAGCGGACATATCGTCAATGTGGTTAGCACGATCGCCAAAACCTCGCAGCCCAACTATTCAACCTACTGCACCATGAAGTATGGATTGATGGGGTTCACCAAGTGCCTGATCAAGGAGGCGCGCGAAGTGAACGTGAAGGTAACGGCGGTCTATCCCGGTGGCACCGACACCGACTTTCGCCCTGAGGATCGACCGGAATACCTGTTGCCTGAGTCGGCGGCAAAAATGATTGTCCATTGCATCACCGCGCCGGACGATGTGGTGGTACACGACCTAACCTACCGACCGCTGGTGGAAAGTAATTTTTGAGGAAAGGCCTTGGACTTTAGGCCATGGGCTTTAGCTTCTAGTGCCTTGTGCCTAGTGCCTAGTGCCTAGTGCCTAGTGCCTAGTGCCTAGTGCTTATTTCTGCCGCATCGCCTCGATCTGGATCTCTAGCTCGGGGGTGAGCCACATCTCCTGCGTGACCGTGAATTTTCCGGGGTCGGCAAAGGCTTTTTCCACGGCGATGCGATCCTTGGTGATATAGGTCTTGAGCAGGAGCACATAGTTTTCGCCGACACCGGAAACGACCACTTCGGGGACTTCGAGCCCGATGGAATTCAATTCGGCTTCCAGCTCGGCCTTGAAGGCTTCGGCAGCGTTGCCCCCTCCCTTGAAGATAAACATCTTGGGGCGGCTCGACGGCATGTCGAGATATTTATCGGCGTTGGCCGGCTTCTTTCCGGCTAGGTCTTCATAGATTTCGTAGAGGGCGATGTTGTCGCCTTCCGCCAGCTTTTTGTCCAAGGTCTGGACAACCTGTTCCCGATTGCTTTCCAGCGATTGGATAATGCGCTCGTAAAGCCCCTGCTCGCGGTTGGTGGAGGCGACGTCGATGAGCAATTCCACGATTTCGGGGGACTTGTTCTGGATTTGCGTGAGGCCGTGGTAGACGGCACTGTAGCGTACGTCGGCGGACTCATCCTTGGCCAGCTTGATCAGCAGGGCTACGGCTTCGGGGTTCGGGGCTTCCTTCCCTTCGACAAAATGTTGCCCAAGCAGGCGAGCCGTAACGCTCCGGACAGGCGTGGCGGAATCTTCGGAACAGACCTTGAAGCCGGGGAGGAAGCTTTCGTCCACGCCATCCTTGGCCTTGTCCTGGGTAATCATGGCCAGCGAGTGCAGTTTCAGGCCTGAAGGGCCAATCACCAGCATTTTCTGGAGGGAGATGGTTTTCGGCCCTGCCGGCGCGTTGGTGGCTGCGGGCGGCAACGCATTGGTTTGCGCCAATGCGGCAGAGGCCAGTATGCAGGCTACGGCAAAAACGGTTGGTTTGTTCATGAAGTCTCTCCTGATATTCAACAAACAGACAAGATAGGCGAGAGAGCATTCAAAAACAAGCCGCATTCTTTTTCCCGATTTCTTTGTGCCCTTTGCGGTTTTTTGCGGTTATTCTCCCTGCCATCTTTTTTGACAGTCAAAGCAGGGGACGGATCATGGTCTACAGAATTGAAATCGGTTTGAAAGACGGTGTGCCGGATGCCCGCGGCCGCGGCGTAATCCATCGGGCGGAAGGCGCTCTGAAGATGGCGATTGCGGCGTGCCGTACGCGCGACATCTACAAAGTGGTCGCCAACATCGACAACGCGACGGCGGCTGTTGTGCAGAAAACCTTCGCCGATCCGGTTGTGGCTGAATCCGCCATGGAGCGGCTTTCTGCGCCGGAATCGTTCGACTGGCT
>DAOUQA010000244.1 GCA_030625905.1 Kiritimatiellales bacterium
CCCATCCCGGCTTTATCCAGCCCGCCTTCCGCGCCAACGAAACGCTCGGCTTCCTCAAAACCAAGGAGCTGCAGGATCTCTGCATCTCGCGGCCAAAGTCGCGCCTCGCGTGGGGTATCGAGCTGCCGTTCGATGCCGACTTCGTGACCTATGTCTGGTTCGACGCGCTCATCAACTATATTTCCGCCATCGGCTACAAATCCGACGAAGAACAGTTTAAAAAATGGTGGCCATGCTCCTGCCACCTCATCGGCAAGGATATTCTCACCACCCATACGGTCTACTGGCCGACCATGCTCAAGGCCATGAACGTCGAAATGCCGCAATCCATCTTTGCCCACGGCTGGTGGCTGACCGGCCGCACAAAAATGAGCAAGTCGCTCGGCAACGTCGTCAACCCGATGGAGATGATCGACAACTATGGCGTCGACGCCTTCCGCTACTTTCTCATTGCCGAAATGACGCTTGGTCAGGATGCCTCCTTCACCGAAGAGGCCTTTGTGAAACGCTACAATGCCGATCTTGCCAACGATTTAGGCAACGTCGCCAACCGCGTGCTCAACATGATCAGCCGCTACTGCGACGGCAAAATGCCCGAGGCAGCTAAAGGCGGGTTTGACACCACGCTCGAAGACGGGCTTTGGAAAGAAGCCGTTGCCATAGCTGAAGAAATGGGTTCAATGATTGGAAACATGAAACTGGACAGTTCGGTTGCGTCGGTTATGTCCGTGGTTCGCAAAATCAATGTCTACCTACAGGAGCGCGCTCCGTGGAGCCTCGCCAAGCAAGACGGCACAGAAGCGGAAGTGGCGCACTGCCTCTACACCGCCGCCGAATGCCTGCGCGTCTGTGCCGCGCTGCTCTATCCGGTGATGCCCGAAAAAATGCTCGCCCTGCGCGCTGCGCTCGGAATGGCCGACACCAAGCCGCACCTCGGCAAACTCGCCGAATTCGGCGTGCTCATCCCCGGCTCCGAAATCTCCCAGCCCGGGGCCCTCTTCCCGCGCATTGAAGTCAAGACTGTAGAAGCGACGTCCTCGTCGCTCCCGCCGAAGAAGCCCGCCCCACAAAAAAATCGGCAATCGGCAATCAAAAATCAGCAATCCCCTGACGGCCTCATCACCTTCGACCAGGTCATGGATGTAAAGCTCAAGAATGGTCTGTCGGGAGCGGAGTGACAGGCTGGACGTGCTCTAATTCCCTTCGAACGAGCGCAAGGCTTTGATCCGCTCCAAAACCGGGGGATGGGAGTATTCGAGGAAGACTTTCAGCGGGTGCGGGGTGAGGTTGGAAAGGTTGTCGACCGAGAGCTTTTTGAGGGCGGCGATCATTTTGCCGGGAGCCTTTGTGGTTTCGGCGGCGAAGGCATCGGCCTCGAACTCGTGTTTGCGCGAAAGGATGGTTCCGAGCAGACCGAGGATCATGCTGATGGGGGTGTAGAGGAATCCAAAGAAAATGAGTCCGGCATAGAGCGGGGTTCCTTCGATTCCGAATGCTGCGTAGAGTCCGCCTTTGGTGATGAAGAGTGAAAGGATGAAAAACATCAGCAGGGAGGAGGCGAGCGAAATGAGGATGCCTTTTTTGATGTGGCCGCGTTTGCAGTGCCCGATTTCGTGGGCGAGAACGCCGACGAGTTCTTCGGTGGAGTGGTTTTCGATGAGGGTGTCGAAGAGGGCAATGCGCTTGGTTTTACCGAAGCCGGTGAAGTAGGCATTGGATTTGGTGGAGCGTTTCGAGCCGTCGATCTTGAAAATGCCGCTGAGGGTATATTTTTGTTCTTCAGTAAATTTTTCGATGGCGGAGCGCAGCTCCCCTTCTTCGAGCAGGGTGAATTTGTTGAAGAGCGGCAGGATGACGACGGGCGCGATGAACATGATAAAGAGCTGGATGGCACTGAGTGCGCCCCATGCCCATAGCCACGCGTTGGCGACGGTCGAGAAGATCCAGAGCACGAGTGCAAAGATGGGGGCACCAAGCAGGATCATGAGCAACAATCCTTTTAAGAGATCGACGATAAAGGTTTTTGCGGTGGTTTTATTGAACCCATATTTTTCTTCGATGACGAAGGTGTCGTAGATGCTGAAGGGCAGGCTGACGATCTGGCTGAGCAACATGAGGATCCCGCCAAAGACAAGGCCTTGCAGGATCATGTGGTCGGATGTGGGTTGGGCAACGTCGTTGATCCAGCGAAAGCCTCCGAGCAGGATAAAGGCGATGGTGAGCGGCAGCATGATGGCTGCCTGGATCTGGCCGAAGCGAGTGTTGTCTTTCAGGTAGCGCTGGGATTTGGCATATTTTCCGTCGTCGTAGATTCCGTGGAACTCTTCCGGGATATCGGTGGAGAGATTCCGCACGTTGAGCGTTTCGACAATCAGCGAGAGCAACCAGTTAAATGCCAGTAGCGCGAGGATAAAAATCAGGTAACCATTCATCTGAAACTCCTTTGGTTTATTGCTGAAGATAAGTGCCATTGTGCAGACCGGATCCGGACACGCTGAAACAGTCCACTCTCCGGTTGTTGATGCCGTTGGTATCCGACGATCATTCCACCGGCCACTCTGTATTTTTGTTTTTCAAGAGCGCCGATATAGGGCGGAATCGTGGCGCTTGGAAAGCCTAAAATTTACTCAATCAGGGTTCCTCGGAGTGGAACGAGGGGGATTTTCCAAGCGGTTGGCGTGTCCACGCCGAGTTGCCGCGCACATCCAAAACGGCAGTTGCACGGGCCACATCTCAACAGAGCCGGCGAGCTGGCGGCGATACGTACCGCAGGCGGCTCGCCTGCTCCATTGCGGCTGAACGATGCTCGTTATAATTGCCAAGTGTAAAAGGGGCGGCTCATGCGCGTTGTACTTCCCGAACGCGGCAGGCGATTGCGCCGAAAAGAAGCAATCTCGCGCCTATACGGGGGATTAATTAGATGGTCTTAGGAATTGCCTTTAAGGGGCTTATCAGGGACATTCGCGC
>DAOUQA010000182.1 GCA_030625905.1 Kiritimatiellales bacterium
GCCATCCCCCGCTCCAACACCTGGCTTGAGCAACTGATCCAGCCCATTCTCGCCGATGATGCCGACGCCACCTTTAGTCGGCAAGTCGCCCGCCCCGATGCCCGCTTCATCGTCGCCTACGACTACCAACGCGCCTATGCCCCCGAAGCCCCCGACGATCATTTCTTCTCCGCTGCCGCCTGCGCCTTCAAGCGCGAACTGTGGGAACGGCATAAATTCCAAAAGCAAGGCTTTGCCGAGGATTCCATCTGGGCGACCACCTGCCGCATGTTCAACACCCGCTTCCAGCTCGTCCCGGAGTCCGAGGTCGAGCACTCGCACAACTATTCCATGAAAGAGCTGTTCCGCAAGAGGTTCCGGCATGGCAACAGCTTTGCCAAGATCCACGGGGAAACCTCCCCCTTGGGGCATAGGCTCTATCTTTGTGTACGCGAACTCGTGCGCGATTTCATTTTTGCATGCCGCCAGCGGCAGTTCCGTACCATCCCCTACAACATCGCCTACCGCGTTACAATCCACGCTGGCTTGCACCGGGGCATCAAGGAGGGCTCCATGTGAGCAAGTACACCGCCAAGGGGTCGGCGGAGCTGGATGTGCGGATCGATGCGGACATGAAGCGTATCGCCGAAGCCGCATCGCCGCATAGCCTGGCCGGCATACTGATCGGCGGCTACGGACGGGGTGAAGGCACGCCCTTCATCAATCCGGAAGGATCGCAGGCTCCGTTCAATGACTACGACCTGATTGTGGTTGTCGATAGGCTGAATAGCGATATCCGCCAAAAATTCAATGCCTTGGAAAAGCAACTAATCGACGAACTTGGTCTACCGGTCGATCTCTGCCCCTACCGGCTGTCACACCTGCGCAGGTGTGAATTTTCCCTGCTCAACTATGAAATGAAGCATGGCCATAAAGTCGTCTGGGGCGATGAAAATATACTCGCCGCCCTGCCGGATTATCCGCACGACGCCATTCCCCTCTCCGAAGGCACCCGCCTGCTGCTCAACCGCGGAAAGCTGCTGCTCGATATCCAGCAACGCCTCGCCAATCCCGAACCGCTATCCGAAGAGGAGCGCATCCGCTTCATCAAATTCATCCACAAGGCCTATCTCGCCTTTGGCGACTGCGCCCTGCTCGCCGCCGGGCAATACGACATCTCCTACGTCGTCAAAAAAGAACGGATTCAAGATATTACCGACTGCCCCGCCCGCGATATTGTGACTGATGGCTACTTGAAGGCCATCGCACTAAAGGAATGGGGCGACTTCCACAGTTTAAAGGATTTCGGTGTTGTGGCGGAGTTCGAGGCCGTGCGCAGTGTCTTCCTGCGCTTCCTCCCGTGGTACCGGACACAGTGCTCCGGCCACGAGTATTCGCTGTTGAAAACCATTGCGCTCAACTTGAAATGGAACAGACGGCTTAGCACTGCCCATCCGAGGGAACGGCTCTATGACGCCATCATGGTTCTGTTGCAAAACCGATCTGGTATGTCCATTGAGCGCTTCTACAAACTCCAGCGGAGGTTTTCCTGATGCACGCCAAGAAGGATAAACTGAGCTTGTTCTTATTCATTGATGCCTTTGGCTGGGAGGTGGCGCAACGCCATCCCGGATTTCTGGAAGGATTGATCCAGGACAGCAAGCCGCTCGAAACCATTCTCGGCTACTCCTCGGCGTGCGACCCATCGATCATTTCCGGACTAACGCCTGCCGAACACAGGCTTTGGTCGTCGTTCTACTACGACCCCGAAGGGTCCCCCTTCAAATGGACACGTCCCTTGCGCTTCCTGCCGAACGCCGTCCTCCAACGTGGTCGAGTACGGAACCGGATGAATAAATGGATTAAGGGAAAGTGCGGCTTCACCGGCTATTTCCAGCTCTACAGCGTCCCGTTCGAGCACCTTCCGCTCTTCAACTATGCCGAGCAAAAGCGCATCTGGGAACCCGGCGGCCTACCCCGCGGGAAAACCATCTTCGATTTACTGGCGGAAAAAAGCATTCCCTACCATGTCCACGACAGCGACGTCGCCGACGATATTCGCTTTGAACGGCTGATGGCCGACATCCAGAACCAGCGCATCGACTTCGCCTATTGCTCCTTCGGCCGTCTCGATGCCCTCATGCACGCTGTCGGCAACGACCATCCGGACATTGGAAAGCTCATGCATTGGTACGACGGCAAACTCCGCGCCCTGCTCGAGGCCGCCGAGGAAAACTACCACGAGGTTTCGTGGCACGTCTTCACCGACCACGGCATGCACAATATCGCCGAAGGCTACGACCTCATTTCCGACATTGAAGCCCTTGGCCTCGAATGGAACAAGGACTATATTGCCTTCTACGACTCCACCATGGCGCGCATCTGGTTCCTCGACGAAAAGGCACGCGCACCGATCCTCGAGGCGCTAACGAACCATCCCAAGGGGCGCATCCTCCCGGACAAGGAGTTGAAGGAGCTCGGCGTCTACTTCGAAGACCATCAGTATGGCGATCTCGTCTTCCTCATGAATTCCGGCATCCAGATGGTCCCCAGCTTCATGGGCGCCAAGGCGTGCAAGGGCATGCACGGCTACCACCCGTCCGATGCCGACTCCCATGCCTCCATCTCCTCCAACCGCCCCATTCCCCCGGATATTTCCCGCATCAACCAGATCCATGGCCTGATGCTAACCGAGTTGGGATTAACGAAAAATGTAGATGCGCTTTGATTCCGACCCTCTTTTAGATAAGGTTGAAACGGTTCTACTTAAAACAAAGGAAAGACCTCTATGGATATGATCGATCTGAAAGCCGAACAGCAAGCCAGCCTAAACCGTCCGCGTTGCACCTACACATTAGCTGCAAAATTCTTTTTCGCATCGATGGATTTGGTGACTGGAAAAGGCGTTAATCTACCCAAGACACTGCTCATTGAGCTGCTTGCCAGCATTCCCTACCGCGCTTGGGAGCTACGTATGTATTCCAAGCTGACGTTCGGCTACCGCAACCGCCAAGCCGTGAAAAAGACGCTGGAAATTATGGAATGGAGCCGCGACGCGCAGGACAACGAATATTGGCACGCGCAGGCCATTCAGGAAAAAATGATTGAAGATGGCACCAAGCGGCCGTGGTACTTGCTTCCGCCCGTAACCTTTTTTGTTATTTTTAGCTACGTCTTTTTCACACGGACGATGGCCCTATTCAACTTGCGGCGCGCCTTTTTGTTTAACGCCGAGTTCGAAGACCACGCCGAGCATGTCTATGCCCAATTCGTCGAAGAAAACCCGCAATGGGAAGAGCAACCGGTTAAACAGGAAGTCGTGCTCGCCCGCATGAAATTCGCCAACTGGGCGGACGTATTCCGCCGCATCGGTCTCGATGAACGTGAACACCGCGATGCCAGCTTTGTCGAAGCCGGCCTGCCCGACCAAGTGGTGGGATATATTACCAGAGACCCGTGACCCATGGCTGAAGAACTCTTCCCCGATCCCGCGCAACTGCTGGAGCTTGCCCAGACCAAGATGCCGTTCGGGAAATATGCCGGACGCCTGCTCATCGACCTACCCGAGCCCTATGTCGTCTGGTTCAAGCAAAAGGGCTTCCCCAACGGAAAGCTCGGCAAACAACTTGAAACGGTCTACGTCATCAAAGCCAACGGCCTCGAACACCTCTTCGACCGGCTCCGCTGACCGGTGCGGACGGGCGCGATCTCGGATCGCGGCTACACCTGTAGGTGAGATCCTAGATCTCGCCCCCGTACGCAATGGCCCTCATTTAAAGGAGTCAACTAAGTTTCCTTTCGGCGAAGGTTGCGCCTATGCTGTCGCCAATATTTAGCCCCCAAAAGGAAACGGTTATGGAATCATTGGAAGGGAAAAAGGCCCCGGCATTCACGCTGGAGGGAAGCGACGGAAAGAAACATTCGATCAAGGATTATGCCGGCAAAAAGGTCGTGATCTATTTCTACCCGCGCGACAACACGCCCGGCTGCACCAAGGAGTCGTGCGGCTTCCGCGACCTCAACCAGGAAATCGCCGGCCTGAACACCGTGGTGCTGGGCGTGAGCAAGGACCGCCTCGCCTCGCACGACAAGTTCATCGCTAAGTTCAATCTCCCTTTCGTACTACTCTCCGATCCGGACACGAAGATAATGGCCAAATATGGCGCGTGGGGCGAAAAGGTGCTCTATGGGAAAACCACCATAGGCTGCATCCGCTCGACCGTCATCGTCGATGAAAAGGGCAAGGTGATCAAGCACTGGCGCAAGGTGCCCAAGGCCGAGGCCCACCCG
>DAOUQA010000053.1 GCA_030625905.1 Kiritimatiellales bacterium
GCTTGTATATTTTCCGGAAGGCTGTTTGAGGTGCCGTTGGGATAGATTCTGATATTGTTGCGACCCTCCGGCTCGATGAATACATGATGGGAATCGCGTTCGGCAAATTTGACGATCTTATCCTCAATGGATGGGCAGTAGCGAACACCGGTTCCTTCTACTAAACCGCCATACATGGAACTTTTCCTGAGGTTTTCTGAGATAATTTGATGGGTATTGGCATTGGTGTGGGTCAGATAGCAGGGAACCTGGTTGGCCCCGGGGGTCCAGGGATGAAGACCTGTGTGTTCCACATAGAACATTTGATTTAGCATTTCCGACGGAATATTCCCTTGTTCCACGTGGAACATTTTCCATTCCTTTCGTGCCATTCGCGAAAAGAACGGGGGAGGATCATCGCCATGCTGAATTTCCATTTTTGAATAATCGAGGGAATCCTTATGGAGGCGGGGTGGGGTTCCGGTTTTGAGGCGACCAAGCTCAAAGCCGAGCTTTATAAAAGAAGCGGAAAGTTCTTCGGCCGATTCTTCACCCATGCGACCTTCCTTGATGCTCTCCATGCCGATCAGTACACGCCCTCGAAGGAAAGTTCCGGCACAAATGACCACGGAATCGGCACTGATATTTCCGCTTGACCGGCAGGTTACACCTCTTAGTTTACCTCCTCCTGTTCTGATGGAAATAACCAGGTCCTCCAATAGATCGAGGTTTTCTTGCATATCAAGAACAGCTTGAATTCGAAGCGGAAATAAATCTTTATCACATTGCAGTCTATTGGATTGTACTGCCGGTCCTTTTCGAGTATTCAGCATCCGATACTGGATTCCCGTGTAATCGGCATTACGTCCAAGCTCGCCGCCGAGCGCATCCAGTTCAGAGACAATATGTGATTTTGCAATACCGCCGACCGATGGATTGCAAGGCAGTCGACCGATTAAGAACTTATCAAGTGTTATCAATAGCGTCTTGGCACCTAGGCGTGCGGAGGCCAGTGCGGCCTCATAGCCGGCATGACCACCACCCACCACCACCACTTTATATAAAGAACTAGACATACTTAAAATAACCACGATTGGGCATGGTTTCCAAACGATCGCAGGAGTGGATAGTTGCACCCGTTAAGCAGGCGGTCAATAAGGAGTTGTGAACAATGAGAGGGGGTGTCTACTCGGCATCCCCGTCATTCATGGCATCGGCCGTGTCCATGGCACGTTTGCACTTGCTGATTTGTTCGTTGTAGTCCTTTACCGATTGTTCCGTGATATCTTTGCCGAAACGTGTGGCCAAACGAGCCATGTGCGTGACGTCCCGGTAGGCTTTTTCATAGTCGCCAGACACATAATAGGCTTCGGATAGGGTACTCCACACATGGTGGTCGGTTGGAGCAATTACCATGGCCTTGTGTGCAAGCTTAATGGCTTTTTGGCCATCACGTATGGAGGGGTCTTTGGCCGTGGCATACATCCACGCCAGATTGTTCAGCAGCGTGAAATCCTCTGGACGCTCCCCGATTAGTTCGAGGAGCAGTGCTTCGGCTTTTCGGTACTGTCTGGCGTTAATGTAGATATGCGTCACAATATATCTTGCTTGCGGGTGCGTGGGGTCGATATCAAGGATGCGCTCGTAGGCATCGATGGCGGCTAGATTATCCTGTTCATTTACATAGGCCTGAGCCACCTCCAGCAAAAAATTGATCCGCTTTTCCTGAGTGCGGGTATCCGATAGCTGCAGACTGGATATGGGTGCATTGCTGGTAGCACCTTCTTTCTGGGCGAGGGCTGTCGATAAAGACAAGACACACAACAGCAATAAGGTATAAATGTTATTCATGCGAGGGATCCTATTTTTTAATTCCCGACAGTAATGTGGATGGTCGCTGGATCGGTCTTAACAAGTTGTAGACCCGACGGGAGCTTGATGGTCACGGGCAGGTCGTAGCCTGTGCTTTCAGTAAGGTCGGAGCAGTTTACATATGCAAAGACATCAGTGGCACGCATTTGCTCGATTCGTTGCTGCTGGCCTTTTACTGTAATTTTTATGGTTTTCGGATGGAGTTCCATCTGGCGGCCTTCCCCTGACTCGCATAGGATTCGCACGGGGATCTCGTCGAACTCCTGCGTGCTGGTGTGTTGCTCGAGCACAAAATCAACGGAAACCCAGTCGGGGTTAACTCTTATGCGGTCAACCTGGGGGAGGGCAATTGGCACGCTTTCCTTAAAAGAGGCTTGCCGGTCGGTTAGCTGGATTGGTTCTGTGTGGATATTCTGCATTTTACTCAAAATCTGCTCGGCTCCGGATACGCGAACGGAGGCGGGCGTACATACAATCTTATCTATCTCAAGACCTTCCGGCAACGACCCATCAAGCGCTGCTTTGACAGGGAGAAGACGTTCGCCTTCCTTATCGAGTTTAATGAAAATATCCGAGGGACTAAAGCGCACGATTTTTGCACTGGTTGGATTTTTGAGATATTTTGCCAAAAGCTTAATGTGGATTTCATCCCCGGCAGTTGGATCCGAGAGGGGAACAACCACGCGCAATTGCTCGCTGTTGAGGTATCGGATGTCTTCACTCGAGCCACGGAAAAGGACGTTGACGTGATGAACCGATTTTTCCAAGATCGCCCAGCCCTCCGGAAGATCCACATCGACCGTAATATTGGAAACCGACACTTCGAAGCCAATATTTTTCCGAATACCCTGCCAGGAAAGGAATGCGAGTATAAAGCAGAGCAGTAGCAACCACTTTTCTTTTTGCATGATTTCCAAAAGTCTGGGAAATCTATTCTTCATCCCGCTCCTCGGCAAATGGCATTAAAATCGTATCCGACAGATCCGCTTCACCGGTCTTCAGTTTTTCGCGGAAGCGCGCCAGCCCGGTGTGTTCGCGTCGCAACATGGATGAAAGAACCCGCCGAAGCCGCTCTTCCCCCAGCCCGCGGCGCAAACGGCCGTTATAGGCGATTGAAATTGCTCCGGTCTCCTCGGAAACTACGACCACAATGGCATCCGTCTCCTCGGTAATTCCGATTGCGGCGCGGTGGCGCGTTCCAAGCAATTTGCTCAACTCTTCCTTTTGGGAGAGGGGGAACAGACAGCCCGCCGCACTGATTCGGTCGCCGGAAATAATCACCCCGCCATCATGAAGCGGCGTATGCGGGAAAAAGAGGGTTGCCAGCAGTTCCGAACTCACGACACTGTTCATCCGTGTACCGCTATCCTGCAACGTACGCGTTCCAATCTCGCGCTCAATGGCAATCAGGGCTCCGATTTTACGTTTCGAGAGAAGCTGAACGGCCTGCATGATCGGTTCCACCAGGGTTTTTTGCGAGGCGATACCATTCGAGCGCCATACGGGCTGTCGCCCAAGCTGGGCCAGTACTCGCCTTATTTCCGGCTGGAAAATAACCACGAACGCCAGTGAAAGATAGAGCATCAGTCTGGACAGCAACCAGTTGAGAATATCGAGATGACCCAGAACGGTAAGGGCGTAGAGTACGCCGTAGACGATAATCAAGCCGGATAGAATGGCCGCACCACGGGTGCCTTTAAACAGCCGGAAGACATAATAGAACATGGCGGCAAGGACGAATATCTCGACCCAACCGGCAAAACTTGGGAGATCAAAAAGTTCTTTTAGCTGCATGGAGGTTCACCGGCGAGCAGTGTATCCACAAGCGCGCAAACATCGCAAGTATCGATTACATCATGAACCCGTAAAATGTGCGCACCGTGCATTACTGCCCATGCCGCCGTCCCCAGGCTCCCCGCCCGCCGTTCCGAGGGATCTTTTCGGTTCAGGATTTTTCCGATAAAGCTTTTACGCGAGGTACCGATCAAAACGGGGCGGCCGCACTCCGCCAGTTGCGGCAAGCCACGCAGCAGCTCAAGGTTGTGTTCAACGGTTTTCCCGAACCCGATCCCCGGATCAACCACCATGCATTCGCGGCGCACGCCGTGTTGCTCCGCAAACTGCATTCGTCCCGCCAGATAGGTGCCGACTTCCTGCACCACACTTTTATAATCGGGGTTGCTTTGCATCGTTTGCGGCGAGCCCTTCATATGCATCAGCACCACGCCGGCCTGCGTCTCGGCGGCAACGTCAACCATTCGGGGGTCGGCCTCGAACGCCGAGACATCGTTGATGATATCCGCTCCGGCCTCCAAGGCTCGGCTCGCCGTCTCCGCCTTCATGGTGTCGATTGAAACCAGTATATCCGACTGCTCGCGGATTTTTTTGATAACCGGAACAACGCGCCTGATTTCTTCTCCTGCCGGAACCGGATCCGCCCCCGGACGGGTTGATTCTCCGCCGATATCGATGATATCCGCACCTTGCGCCACCATTTCCAAAGCGCGGTCGGCCGCTGCGGAGGGGGCTGGATAATCACCGCCATCCGAAAAGGAATCGGGCGTCACATTCAAAATACCCATCACCAACGTATGTCTGCCAAGCACCACGGCGCAATCGCGGCATTGCCAGTTGTAGATTTTGCGTATACTCATGCGGAGAGTTTATCCGGGGGTTTGAAATAAACCAGCCTGTAGCGCAACTTCCCGGGGTTTTCCGTGGAGCAGGAACCGGGCTCTTGCGGTGGCGGACGAGCTTGACGTTGTCCTCGCGGTTGTCAGTTGCGCCAATATGTATGATCTAATCTATCCGGGTGCGCTTTATTCGCTTGAAGACGCCACAACAAAGGCCTACGGGAGGAAGGGAAGGGTTGTCGACGATTGGCTAAAGCATAGGAAATACGATGCCTACTGGGAAAAGTAGAACCACCGCGCCCGATTCCGGTCATTTGGAAATTCCAGCGATTAGAGGTTTGATTTGTGCCACCCTCCCGCCTATCTTTTGTTAATCGCCGGAATTTAAACTACTGCAAAAAACATTGGGGGCCATCCGCAAAGCGGATGATAATTTCCTGAAAGGAAATAGTGACCAGCGGGGACGATTCAAATAACGACCAATGCGGCTCGATAACAGAAGAATTCAACAGAATAATTAGGGCAGAATGATTTCCCTTACTTCGGTAGCCATGAATTATTTTGTCCTAATTATTCTGTTAAATAACTTGCACGAGAAGAGGTTGAGGATGGTTTGTTTAGGAACGAAAAATGGCAGGAAGTTTGAGAGAAAGGAACTAAAAGGAGAGGTTCATACATGAACTCAGTTATTACCAACCTGTGGTGGATTGCACCGGTCGCATCCATCTTTGCACTCATTTTTGCGGTCTACTTCTACAGAAAAATGATGTCCGCCAACGAAGGCAGCGAAACCATGATCGAAATCGCGGGGCATGTCCGCGAAGGGGCAATGGCCTATCTAATCCGCCAATACAAGGTGGTTGCCATTGTCTTCGTTGTGTTGCTGGTAATCCTCCAGTTGCTCGCCCTAGCGGGGCTCCAGAACCCCTTCGTGCCGATTGCCTTCCTGACCGGTGGATTCTTCTCCGGCCTGTGCGGCTTCATCGGGATGAAGACGGCCACTGCCGCATCCTCGCGCACGGCGCAGGGCTGCTCCGAGGGGCTGAACCGCGGCTTGCGGGTCGCCTTCCGCTCCGGTGCGGTGATGGGTCTCGTGGTTGTCGGCTTTGGTCTGCTCGACATCTGCCTATGGTACTGGGTTCTCGATAAAGTGGTCTACACCACCGCGAACATGGCCGAAGGTTGGACGCTGTTCGGCATGGAAATGGTTCCGGCCGGCTGCACCGTAGCTGAAAAGCTGGTTCACATGACCACCACGATGATTACCTTCGGCATGGGAGCCTCTACCCAGGCGCTCTTCGCGCGTGTTGGCGGCGGCATCTACACCAAGGCGGCCGACGTCGGTGCCGACCTTGTTGGCAAGGTCGAGGCCGGCATTCCGGAAGACGACCCGCGCAACCCCGCCACCATCGCCGACAACGTGGGCGACAACGTGGGCGACGTCGCCGGCATGGGCGCCGATCTCTACGAATCGTATTGCGGCTCGATCCTTGCCACCGCCGCCCTCGGCGCGGCCGTCGGCGCGCACAATGTTATGAATGGCGGAAGCGAAGCCGATGCCATCAAGCTCGTCACCGCCCCGATGATTGTGGCCGGGGTTGGAACGGTTCTCTCCATCATCGGGATGTTCATGGTGCGTTGCAAAGAGGGCGCCACACAGAAGGGATTGCTCAAGGCGCTGCTCACCGGAACACTGGGTAGCTCGGTGCTGATTGTACTCGCACTTATCGGCATGTGGCAGCTCGATATGGTTTCCGGCTGGATTGTCCTCTCCGTCATTTCGGGCCTCGCCGCCGGGGTCGTCATTGGCCAGGCCACCGAATACTACACCTCCGCCGAGTTCAAGCCCACCAAGGGCATCGCCGACCAAGCGGTCATGGGACCGGCAACAACAATTATTGACGGCCTCGCCACCGGTATGTATTCCGCCGGCATCCCGGTCATCACCATCGTCATTGCCATCATCTGCGCCTTTGGATTTGGTGCCGAGGGCGACTTCTCCAACCTGTCCATGGGGCTCTACGGCATCGGCTTCGCCGCCGTTGGCATGCTGGCTACACTGGGCATCACCCTCGCAACCGATGCGTACGGTCCGATTGCCGACAACGCCGGCGGCAACGCTGAAATGGCACACCTTCCGCCGGAAGTGCGCGAACGCACCGATGCGCTCGACTCGCTCGGCAACACCACCGCCGCCACCGGCAAAGGCTTTGCCATCGGATCCGCCGCCCTTACGGCCATGGCGCTGCTCGCCGCCTACATTGAAGAGATCAAGCTTTGGATCGGTAAACTCGCAAGCGAAGCCGGCACCTTCATTGTCGGAAAAGTTCACTTCACCAAAGAGATGGCCGAACATGCTGGGATTATGGATTTTGTCGATGCCTACGAACTGCACATCATGAATCCGCTACTGCTCTGCGGCCTGTTTATTGGCGGCATGATGGCGTTCGTCTTCTGCGCCATGACCATGAAAGCGGTTGGCCGCGCGGCGGGCGCAATGGTTGAAGAGGTGCGCCGCCAGTTCCGCGAAATCCCCGGCATCATGGAAGGCACCGGAAAGCCGGACTACGCCTCCTGCGTTGCCATTTCCACCAAAGGCGCGCAGCGGGAAATGCTCGTTCCCTCGCTGATGGCGATCATCGTCCCGGTCGTTACCGGCCTGATCCTCGGCGTACCGGGCGTGATGGGTCTGCTCGCAGGCGGCCTCACCACGGGCTTCGTGCTGGCCACCATGCTCAACAATGCCGGCGGCGCGTGGGACAACGCCAAGAAGTATGTTGAAAATGGTGCGCACGGCGGCAAAGGATCCGACGCCCACAAGGCCGCTGTCGTCGGCGACACCGTCGGCGATCCCTGCAAGGATACCTCCGGCCCCTCGCTCAACATTCTCATCAAGCTAATGACGATGGTCAGCGTTGTCTTCACTCCCGTCGTCGTCAAATTCTCTCCGGTGATTCAGGAGTGGCTCCACATCGCCACGAAGTAGCTTCATGTGGGGCAGACATTCCTGTCTGCCCCCAGAGTTTGGTTCATATTTACACAGGCCGGAAATCATGCCGCCTCTGGATCGATGCCTATGTCGATACAGTAAAATTCAGGAGTGGTCGGGCCGTCCCATCGAAACATAATGTGACCGGAAAACACGGTGACATATTCGCCGCTGCGTTGGATTAGGTCGCAGGAGGAGGCCTCCGGCAACTTGTTGGTTTTGCTTGCGGCAAGGATCATATTACGTGCGAGCGGGCGCATTTCCGGGGGGAGAACCAGTTCAAAAAGATCCTTGTTGACGGCGATGTCTTCGCGATAGCCGTAGAGATGGGTAGACGCCTGGTTCCAGAAAAAGATTTTTCCATAGGCATTGTAGCCCTGCACTGCGACATCCGGATTGGCCTCCAGCATGGCATGGAACTTTTCCCGTGTATCGTATTCCCCATCCGCCGCCGCCTTGCAGATGGACTGGATGAGTTTCTTGGCTTTGTTATAGGTAAACTTCTTCATGGTCTGGCCTTCCCCCTTAACTGTTTTTCCTTATAGCACGACTTTCGCTTGGTTCCAAAAACTTTTCTCTACGGGATGTGCTTTTAAAGTTTTCCTTGAGGCGAAGTGTGCCTCTCTGTGGTCGGCGGGCAAGCTTGTCATTAAGCCGAAACTCTCTTACTTTCCATATTTCAAAAGGAGCGGAACATGCGGGAAATCAAATGGGGAATCATCGGATGCGGCGGCATTGCGCACATGTTTGCGACCAGCCTCGAAGCATTGGAAAACGGAACGCTGCTGGCGGGGGCGTCGCGCACGCCGGGGCGGGCGGCGGGGTTTGCCGCAAAGCATGGCATGGAGCGGGTCTACGGCGACTACGAGGCGCTCGTGGCCGACCCCGATATCGACGCGGTCTACATCGCCACCACACACAATTTCCATTTCGAGAACGCCAAGCTCTGCCTCGAAAACGGCAAGCACGTGCTTTGCGAAAAGCCCTTCACCGTCAACGCTTCCCGGGCGCAGGAGCTCATCGGGCTGGCCCGCGAAAAAAATCTGTTTATGATGGAGGCCGTCTGGACGCGCTTCCTTCCAGCCATTGGAAAGCTCCGGGAGCTATTGGCCGAAGGCGCCATCGGGAAAGTCCTCACCGTCAAGGCCGACTTCAGCATCGAGGGGAGGGCGTTTGGCCCGGAACATCGGCTGAGAAGCAAGGCGCTGGCCGGCGGGGCGCTGCTCGACCTCGGCATCTATCCGATCACTTTTGCCGCCATCGTCTTCGGCGAACCGCCCGTGCGCATCCAAAGCTCGGTGGTTCTCGACGACACCGGCGTGGACGAGCGCTCGTTCTACCTCCTCGACTACGAAGGCGGTCGCCGCGCCATGCTTTCCTCGGCATTCACGCACAGTGCGCCGACCGAAGGCATTGTCTGCGGAACCGAGGGATTTATCCGCGTGCCCGGCTTCCTCTGGGCGACCCAGCTGCAGCTTCACCGCACCGGCGAGGAGCCCGTGTTTTTCGACGAACCCTACGGCGAAGGCGAAAATTTTAGGTTCGAGATCGCCCACGCCATGGAGTGCATCGCCGCCGGAAAAACCGAGAGCGACATCATGCCGCTCTCCGAGACCCTCTCCATCATGCAAACCATGGACACGCTCCGCGCCCAGTGGGGGCTGGAATATCCGGGGGAGTAGCCGCTAGTCCGGTTTGTCGGTGTTTTCCAGCAGATCCAGCTCGCGGATCCAGATGTTGCGGAAGCGCATCGGGTTGTTGTGGTCTTGCAGCGTGATCGGCAGCCGGGCGGCATGCGGCTTGACGACCGGGAGCTTCTTGTGGGTGGTGGGGCCGATGATTTTGGTGTGGTTTTGCACCAGGATGCCGTTGAGGAATACGGTGGCATAGGCCGGGGAAACGAGCGTTTCGTTCTCGAAGCGCGGTGCCTGGAATACAATATCGTAGACCTGCCATTCGCCCGGTTTTTTGCAGGCGTTGACCAGCGGCGGGGTCTGGCCATAGACGCAGCCGGCGGAACCGTCGGCATAGGTGGAGTTGTTGTAGCAATCCAGAATCTGGATCTCGTAGAGCCCCATTAGGAAGACGCCGCTGTTGCCGCGCCCCTGCGCAGTGCCCTTGGGCGGGTTTTCGCTTTGCCATTCGATATGCAGCTGGCAGTCGCCGAAGGATACCTTGGTTACGAGGTTGCCGGTGGGGGTACACTGCATGTAGCCGTTTTCCACCTTCCAGAGCGCCTTGCCTTCGGGGTTGAGGCGTTTTTTCTTGGGGTTGTCCTGCTTCACGCCGTGCCAGTTCGAGAGGTCGGTACCGTCGAAAAGGACGATGGCATCGGCCGGGGCTTCGCCGATCTGCGCGCCGGGGGCGACGGCCTCGGGCTGCGGGCGGGTACCGTCATGCACCCGCCAGCCGGAGGGTAGTTGCGGGGTGGTGTCGTAGCCAATGGCTTTTTTTTCGAAGGCGTGTGCCGCGCCGACAAGCAGCAGGGTCGTCAGGAGGGAGGCAAGTTGTTTCTTCATGATAGAGTCCTTTCTTGGATATCGGGGCAATCCCCTATGGTCGTAACTCAAGAGAGAGGGGATCCGAAAATCCGCCTCCCTTGATCAGGGGCCTGAACCCCGTCCCGCCATCCCGCGAGACGAAGATGCCGAACGCAAGAACCCCGAGCAACAGAAAGACACAGAGGGTGACAAACCCCTTCAGAATCTTGTCCGACTTCGTAGTAGTTCATGCTCTCCCCGAGTTTTGGCTACGGCATCGGTAGGCCGTCCATGCAGGCGACGGATCTTAACCGCTTGTCTGGCCAAGCCTTTCTCTTCGTTATTTGCTGTCGCCGTATCCATAGTTGTCGACAACGAAGTCGAGGTCTTTGTCGCCGCGCCCGGAGAGATTCAGTAGAATGGATCCACGCCCCATTTCCTTGGCTTTTTTCATGGCGAAGGCGACGACGTGCGCACTTTCGAGCGCGGGAATGATGCCTTCCTGCCGACTGAGCGTGAAGAAGGCATCGAGGCATTCGTTGTCGTCGGCGGTGGTGTATTGAATACGCCCTTCGTCTTTCAGGTGGCTGTGTTCGGGGCCGACGCCGGGGTAGTCGAGGCCGCTGGCGACGGAGTAGACGGGGGAGGGTTCGCCTTTTTCGTCTTGCAGGAGGTAGCATTTGAAGCCGTGGATAATGCCGGGCATGCCGTAGGTCATGGTGGCGGCGTGGTCGCCGGTGTCTGGCCCGCGACCGAGCGGTTCAACGCCCCAGATTTCGCAGGGGTCGTTGAGGAAGGCGGAGAAGAGCCCCATGGCATTGCTGCCTCCGCCAACGCAGGCGGCGACAAGGTCGGGCAGGTTGCCGGTCATTTCCTGGAACTGTTCGCGGGCTTCGATGCCGACGACGCGCTGAAAGTCGCGCACCATCATGGGGAAGGGGTGCGGGCCGACCACGGAGCCAATGCAGTAGATGGCGGTTTCGGGGTCTTCGAGGTAGGCTCCGAAGGCGGAATCGACGGCTTCCTTGAGAGTCCTGAGGCCAAAGGAGACGGGAACGACTTTCGCGCCGAGCAGTTTCATGCGGATGACATTGGGGTGTTCTTTGACAATATCGACTTCGCCCATGTGGATTTCGCATTCGAGGCCGAAGTAGGCGGCCGCGGTGGCAAGTGCCACGCCGTGTTGCCCTGCGCCGGTTTCGGCGATCAGCTTTTTCTTACCCATGTATTTGGCGAGCAGCCCTTCGCCCATGCAGTGGTTGAGCTTGTGCGCACCGGTGTGGTTGAGGTCTTCGCGCTTAAGATAGATTTCCGCACCCCCGCACATTTTCGAGAGACGTTTGGCGTGGTAGGTGGGGGTTGGCCGGCCCTGGTAGTGTTTGCGAATGGCGCGGAGTTCGTTGATGAAGTCGGCGGAGCTACTGATTTTGAGATAGGCTTCGTGGATATCGTTCATCGGCCCGATGAGCTGGGGCGGCAGAAAAGCGCCTCCGTATTCTCCAAAATTGCCTTCTGCGTCCGGGGTGTTTTCGAGGTAGTTAGTGTAGTCTTTATTCATTTGGCACAACTCCTTGCTTAGTGATGGAATCCAATGTGTCGCAAAAGTAGTTGAAAAAAGAGATGTGGACAAGATTAACGGCATACAAATTAAGGCGGCAGTGCGGGCGCCCTTGGCGCGGTGAGATAAACACGGATATGATTCCGTATACATGGAAAGTTGTTTGTGCTTATTATTCCCGCAGTTGGATTTGGAAATGAATGGTTTACCGAGGTTGTTATGCAAAAGAAAACCGATGCACTCGAAAACATGTACCGCGAGCTGGCGGACAAGGAAAAGGGATATAGAGCCCGTGCCCTCAAGATGTTTCCGCATGTATGCGGGAGTTGCGCGCGCGAATTTTCCGGCAAAGGGCTGAAGGAGCTGACGGTCCACCACAAAGACCACGACCACGACAACAATCCGCCCGACGGCAGCAACTGGGAGCTGCTCTGCATCTATTGCCACGACCACGAACACGAAAAACACAAGATGAAGGGCTATGGTGGCGCTGAAAAGGCGTTCAAATCCGGCGGTTTCTCCGC
>DAOUQA010000113.1 GCA_030625905.1 Kiritimatiellales bacterium
CTGGCCAACCATCACCGCATGCTTGGCCCCGATGGAGACCAGCGTATCGAGCAAGAGCTGCATGCTGCCCAGCGGCACCCAGCGGACTTCGTCGGCCAGCGCCACGAGATCCCGCTGCGTCTCGCCCTTGAAGCCCAGCACGGCAATACGCTTAACGCCCGCATTGCGCGCCGCCTTCGCCAGCATCGACGGATACGCATGCCGTCCGGCAATAATGATCAACGATTCAGGAACTTCCGGTTTCATTTGGCGCATACTGCCAAAACCCCCAGCCCTTGGAAATGCAAATGTAGCTCTGCATTTCCCGCAATTCCCGCTTGCGTTTTCGCCGCTGATTCCCATTATTTGCGCTTCGTTTTCAACCATCTTAATTAATGCGGCTTTGCTGCAGGAGAATTTAAACAGAATAATTAGGACAGAATGATTTCCCTTGCTACTGTAGCCATGAATTATTTTGTCCTAATTATTCTGTTAAACAACTTGCGCGAGAGGAAGTTAAGGATGGTTCGTTATAGGAAAGCAAGATGGTAGAAGTGAAAATGGACGGAACTAAAGGAATTGGAATCATGGCCATCAAGAAAGTTGCACTACTCACCGCGGGCGGACTCGCCCCCTGCCTCTCTACCGCGATCGGGCGCCTCATCGAGCGCTACACGGAAATCTCCCCCGAAACCGAACTCATCGCCTATGTCAGTGGCTACAAAGGCCTGCTGCTTGGCGACTCCATCCAGATTACCGACGAAATCCGCAAAAACGCCGCCATCCTCTACAAGCATGGCGGAAGCCCCATCGGCAACAGCCGCGTCAAGCTCACCAACGTCAAGGACTGCGAAAAGCGCGGCCTCGTCAAACCCGGCGAAAACCCGCTGGAAGTCGCCGCCAACCAGCTGATCAAAGACGGTGTCGAAGTCCTCCACACCATCGGGGGCGACGACACCAACACCACCGCCGCCGACCTCGCGGCCTATCTCGCCGAAAACGACTACAAGCTCATCGTCGTCGGCCTGCCCAAGACCATCGACAACGACGTCTTCCCGATCCAGCAGTCCCTCGGTGCATGGACCGCCGCCGAGGAAGGCGCAAAATATTTCGAGAATGTCGTCGCCGAGCACAACGCCAATCCGCGCATGCTCATCATCCACGAAGTCATGGGTCGCAGCTGCGGCTGGCTCACCGCCTACACCGCCAAGGTCTACCACGAAAACCTTGAAGAACTCGACTTCCTGCCGCATATCGGGCTTTCCGCCGAGCGCAAGGATGTCCACGCCATCTTTATTCCTGAAATGGAGATCGACATTGCCGCCGAAGCCGAACGCCTCGGCAAGGTCATGGACACCGTCGATAACGTCAACATCTTCATCTCCGAAGGCGCCGGTCTCGATGCCATCGTCAAGGAAATGGAGGCTGCGGGTGAAGAGGTTCCGCGCGATGCCTTTGGCCATGCCAAGCTCGATGCCGTCAACCCCGGCGTCTGGTTCGGCAAGCAATTCGCCAAGCTCCTCGGTGCCGAAAAGGTGCTCATCCAGAAGTCCGGCTACTTCGCCCGCGCCGCCGCCTCCAACGAGGCCGACCTCGCCCTCATCAAGGAATGCTGCGACAAAGCCATCGAATCCGCCATGGAAGGTATCGGCGGCGTGGTCGGCCACGACGACGACCGCAACTTCGAGCTGCGCGCCATCGAATTCCCGCGCATCGCCGGCGGCAAGCCGTTCGACATCGATGTCGACTGGTTCGGCGAACTCCTCGCCGACCTTGGCCAAGCCAAAGGTGCCAAGATGGTCACCGCGCACTAACTGTGAATGCAGTTCGGCTTAAAGCACCCCCCCCCTCAGAATGCCCGGCTAGACCCTCTGTGGTGAAAAAGTAAAATCCGGGTTGGCCCCGCTTATGGAGCATAGCGGCCTACATGGTCCGCCAGAATTTGAGATTTCGGGTCTCGATTTCGGCGGAGCTCGGCAGGGGATAGAAGAGGCTCTCATCTTTCGATGAAAAGAAAAAACCATGCTTCAGGAGCCGGTAGGAGGTGGCGTCGAGGTTGCTGTCGAGTGCCAGCCCCTTGTTGTTTTTTGTGGGGCGCGACATCAGCTCGTGGAATCCGTCGCGGATCATGGAGGGATGCAACGAGGGGATTGGGGAGGGCTTGAATGGGTTCTTCTCGAACTCTGCAAGAAACTCCACCAGGTCGATATTGAGCTGGGTGTAGAACTGCTTCGGGGCACTCTTATGGTTACCGGGATCGGTGATGTATGCCCCAAACTTGCGGGGATCGTGCTTGGACATAACCAGCATGCGCATCGGCGCAATTTCTGCGTACACCCGGAAGCCCTCTTGATGCGCAACACTAAACTCGCCGCGCTCCAGCCCGATGCAGTGCCCCTCTTCGGTCGAAATGTAGAGGCGACCGATGGCCGAGAAGTCGACGTGCTCAAGCACCCGGTAGGAGGAGATAAACTTTGTGGCTTTGGGACGCCCGTCGGAATGCGGTACCAGCCCGTCCATAATGGCATCGAGCTCAAAGTATCCGTTGCGGTAGCCTGCATCCACTTCCGCAAAGATCACCTTGCCCGAATAGTGCCTGCTGGAGCCGGAGGTGTAGTGCTGGGCAAACATTTCGGGATTGTACTGTGACGCAATCAGCGCCGAGTTGGGATAGAGCACCATGTAGAGTCGTTTTTCGTGGTCCATTCTATAACCCCCAGAAGTTTTTAAGCATCGGCGCAATCACCAGCGAGATGATAGCCATGAGTTTAATCAGAATATTGAGTGACGGCCCGGCGGTATCCTTGAAGGGATCGCCCACGGTGTCGCCCACCACGGCGGCCTTGTGAGCCTCGGAGCCCTTGCCCTGGCCGGCACCGCTTTCGATCATCTTCTTGGCGTTGTCCCAGGCCCCGCCGGCGTTCGACATAAAGATGGCGAGCACCACGCCGGAGGCGGTCACGCCCAGCAGCGTGCCGGACAGCATCTTTGGCCCGCCCACAAACCCGACGAGAACCGGCGTAATCACGGCAACCACTCCGGGAATGATCATCTCTTTGAGTGCCGAGGCGGTGGAGATGTCGACGCAGCGCTTGTAGTCGGGCTCTTCGGTCTCGTTGAGAATGCCAGGCTTTTCACGGAACTGGCGGCGCACCTCTTCGATCATGGCAAAGGCGGCCTCGCCGACGGCCTTCATCGCCATGGAGGAGAAGAGATAGGGCAGCACCGCCCCAAGCAGCACCCCGCAAACCACCTTTGGGTTCATGAGGTCGATGGTTCCCACACCCACCTGCTGCCGGAATGCCGAGAAGAGAATAATCGAGGTGAGGGCGGCGGAGCCGATGGCAAATCCCTTGCCGATAGCCGCCGTGGTATTGCCCACCGCATCGAGCTCATCGGTAATTTCCCGAACCGCCGGAGGAAATTCCGCCATTTCGGCCAGGCCGCCCGCGTTGTCGGCAATCGGGCCATAGGCATCGACGGCCAGCTGGACGCCGAGGGTCATCAGCATGCCCAGTGCCGCAACGGCGATACCGTAGAGCCCCGCAAAGGAAAAACTGGAGAGGATCGCCGCAATAATAATTACAATGGGTGGAAAAGCCGAAACCATGCCCACCCCCATGCCCGTGATGAGGGTTGTCGCCGGCCCCGTCTCGCAGGACTTGACGATGCTGTTTACCGGTTTGGTGTCTGTGCCGGTGTAGTATTCTGTGATCATGCCGATCGCCGTACCGGCCACCATTCCGAGGACGGACGAAAAAAAGACGCTAAGCTGAGCAACGCCCCCGTTATCAGATTCGCCACCCAGAAACAGGCGGCAGAGAAGGAACGAGAAAACCACGGCAATGCCGGTGGCGCCGAAGGTGCCTTTGTTGAGCGCGGCCTGAGCCGACTTGCCCTCCTTCACGCGCACAAAACCAATGCCGACCATGGCGGCAACAATACCCAGCACCGCAAGCAGCAGCGGAAAGACCACCAGTTTCAGTCGATAGTCATCGCTCGCCGCAATACCAACCCCCAACACCATGGCTCCGATAATCGAACCCACATAGGACTCGAACAGGTCGGCACCCATGCCGGCCACATCGCCCACGTTGTTGCCCACATTGTCGGCGATGGTGGCGGGGTTTCGGTGGTCGTCTTCGGGAATGCCCGCCTCAACCTTTCCAACCAGATCCGCTCCGACATCTGCCGCCTTGGTAAAAATACCGCCGCCCACCCGCGCAAACAGCGCCATCGAGCTTGCCCCGAGACTGAACCCCGTGACAATCGGCAAAACCTGAGCCGCCAGAATTTCAACGGAAGAGCCCAGCAGCCACCTGCCCAGGAAAAGGAGAATAAAAAAGCCGAGCATGGCCAGTCCCACCACGCTCATCCCCATGATGCTCCCACCGGTGAAGGCCACCTTGAGGGCGGGAATCAGCCCCCCCTGGGCGGCATGGGTAGTGCGGACGTTGGCCGCCGTGGCCACCTTCATCCCGATAAACCCCGCCAGCGCAGAGGCCGTGGCACCCACCACAAAGGCTACGGCCTGGTATCTGAGCATCCCCTTGTTGGCGACAGCCAAGAAAGCGGTGACCACCAGGACAAAGGGAACCAACGCCCTGTATTCCCGCGAAAGGAATGCCATGGCGCCCTCGGCCACGAACCCTCCGATCTTCTTGAGCCTCGGATTTTCCACCGGCTGGCCGAAAATCCATGAGGTCTTGATCAAGGCATAGCCTAGGGCAAGCAAGCTTCCCCCGGCAACAACAAGCAACGTCCAGCTAAACGAATCCATCTGTCCTCTAACCCATCGGGTTCCTGTTTCGGGGTTTCTGAAAAAAATCAAAGATTGGCGACACAGCCCTGCTGGGGCGGAATGGGAAACGACATCTCATGTGGGAGAAATAGAAAAAATTGAAAGGGAAGTCAAGAGCGGGAAACGATTCAAAGGCGGCAATAATTTTCTCCCCTGTTTATCTTTTCCCAACTGCACTACCCCACCGGTACAATCTCCTCCTCTTTGGCCGACGCCGGACTCTTCCGCTGCGACCCGGCACAGAATAGCTCCGATTTATTTTACTGGTTTTATGGATTTGACATCATAGGCAATTCCTATATAAGAACTATTCTTATTTGGAGGGTTCCATGGCGATCGGCTGCCAGCAATACCGCATGTGCAACGTCGGCAAATGCCCGCTTGGAATTGCCACGCAGGATTCCGAAATCTCCAACCACACGAATATTGAATACGCATGAAAGCTGTAGCTCCATCCGAAGTTGAACAGCGCCTCGAATACCTCCGGCTCGCCTGCCGCAACACCGGCATGCGGATGACGCACCAGCGGATGGAAATCTTCCACGAGGTGGCGCAGTGCAACGAACACCCCGATGCCGAAACGATTTTCAAGCGGGTACGCGAGCGCATGCCGACGGTCTCGCACGACACGGTCTACCGTACCCTCGCCTCGCTGGAGGAGATGGGGCTCGTCCGCCGCGTCGAAACCGTTGCCGGCCGCGCGCGCTACGACGCCAACGGCGACACACACCACCACTTTGTCTGCACCCGCTGCGGACAAATTTCCGACTTTTATCTCGAACAGGAGCCCTCCATCCCGAAGGGCATCGAAGAACTCGGCCGTGCGGAGTCCCTGCAGGTGCAGGTTCGCGGCATCTGCCATAACTGTAAAAACAACTAACCAAAGGAGTAACACCATGCCAGACATCAAGGGGACCCAGACCGAAAAGAACCTGCTGAAAGCCTTCGCGGGCGAATCGCAGGCCCGCAACCGCTACACCTATTTTGCGAGCGCTGCTAAAAAAGAAGGCCTCGTGCAGATCTCCGATATCTTCACCGAGACGGCTAATCAGGAAAAGGAGCACGCCAAGCGCTTCTTTAAATTCCTCGAAGGCGGCGAAGTCGAAATTACTGCCACCTTCCCGGCCGGCACCGTGGGAACCACGGCTGAAAACCTTGAAGGCGCCGCCAATGGCGAAAACGAAGAGTGGACCGAGTTATACCCGGCCTTTGCCACCACCGCGCGCGAAGAGGGATTCACGGCCATCGCCACCGTAATCGAAAAGATTTCCATTGCCGAAAAGCAGCATGAAAAGCGCTACCGTGACCTGCTCAAGAACCTGAACGAAGGCAAGGTCTTCAAGAAGGACGGAAAAGTAATCTGGCGCTGCCGCAACTGCGGATTCATCCACGAGGCCGAAGAAGCTCCCGGCATGTGCCCCGCCTGCACCCACCCGCAGGCGCACTTCGAAGTGCTCGGCGAAAATTGGTAGGGAGGTGTAGTGCTTGGTGCTTAGTGCTTGGTGCTTGGTGCCAAAACTATTCTGCCACTAAATTGTTCTGCCTATATTCTCTTTGCCTGAAGCTCTTCTGGAAGCGAAAGCTGGTGATAGTGGCAGATGGCGATGGCGAGCGCATCGGCGGCGTCCTCCTGCGGTTGCTCGGCGAGATTGAGCAACCGCACCACCATCTTGGCGACCTGGTCTTTTTGCGCGGCGCCGGTGCCGACCACCGCCGATTTCACCTTGCGCGGTGCATGCTCGGTGATTTCCAGCCCTTTCTTGGCGCAAGCCGCGATAGCCACCCCGCGTGCCTGCCCGAGCACCATGGCCGTGTTGGCATTTTTGGCAAAGAATGCGCCCTCGATCGCGGCGCAGGTCGGTTGATGCTCTTCAATCAGATCCGTGATGGAATTGAAAATATTCTCCAAGCAGAGGGAGTGGGGTACCTTGGGCTTATTCTGGATGCGGCCATAGGCCACCGCCCGCAGCTCGGAACCGCGCGCCTCGACAATCCCCACGCCCGTCGAGCGCAATGAGGTATCGATGCCTAGTATTCGGATGGTTTCGCGAGCCAT
>DAOUQA010000257.1 GCA_030625905.1 Kiritimatiellales bacterium
CCACGCCTTCAAGATTCCGGCCTTCCCGGTCGACACCCACATCCACCGCCTTGCCCAGCGCTGGAAGCTAACCAACGGGGAAAATGTGGTGCAAACCGAGACCGACCTGAAAAAGCTATGGCCACCGGAGGAGTGGGAAAAGCTACACCTTCAACTCATCACCTATGGCCGCGAGCACTGCACCGCCCGAGGATGCGACGGCACCCAATGCATCATCTGCAAAACCTGCTTCCCCAACCGCCAGAAGCCCGTTGTCACGACGAAAGCATAAGCGCAGATGGGGCATCTTGCTCCGTTGGGCTGCGCTGTGTGCGTTGATTCATCTAGAGGGAGCAGGAGCTGCCAACGGCCTTGCCTTCATCCCAAACGGAGATGGAAGCTCTGTCTACAACATCGAGAGGGCATCCACATCCACGGTGCAGGTGACGGTCTTCGGCATTTTGAATGTGGCCTGCACATGGCGGATGGGCTTGGTCATGCGGACGGTATGTTCACAGCGCAGCATGATGTGATAGCGGTAGTGCCCCTTGGCACGGGCAAGCGGCGCGGGCACAGGCGGCGAATGCGTCACCGATTCCGGCAATATTTTTTCCAGCCGTTGGGAAAATCCGTCAGCGGTTTTAACCACTTCGGCTTCGCTCTCGCCTTTAAAGGTGAGCAGCACGAGGTGAGAAAACGGTGGATAGGACAGCTCCTTGCGGAATTCCAAATCCTGGGAGCAAAAGCCGTCGTAGTCGAGATTGCGCGCGGCCTGGATGGCTGGATGGTGCGGCGTGTAGGCCTGCACGATGACCTCGCCCGCCTTTTCGCCGCGCCCGGCGCGCCCAGCCACCTGCGTCAATAGTTGGAAGGTACGCTCCCCTGCCCGGAAGTCCGGCATGTGCAACGACATGTCGGCATAAAGCACGCCGACAAGTGTCACGTTCGGGAAATCCAACCCCTTGGCAATCATCTGCGTACCGAGCAGGATATCAATCTTCCCCGTGCGGAACTTATCGAGCACGGTGCGATACGAATTCTTCTTGCGCATGGTGTCGGAATCCATCCGCGCCACCTTCGCCTTCGGGCAGAGCTTCTCGAGCACCTCTTCGATCCGCTCCGTACCCATGCCCGCATATTTAAAGTCGGGATCCTTGCATTCGGGGCAGCGCGACGGCACCTTTTCCTCCGCCCCGCAAATGTGACAAAGCAGTTTGTGGGCACGCTTGTGGTAGGTCATCGAAACACTGCATTCGGCGCACCCGGCCACATAGCCGCACTGCTCGCACTGGAGCGACGACGAAAAACCGCGGCGGTTGAGGAACAGGATCACCTGCTCGTTGTTGTCGAGGCGGTCATAGATCGCCTGCACCAGCTCGGCTGAAAAGATATGCGGCCGCCCCTCCTTCTCCGCCTCGATGCGCATGTCGATCACTCGCATCAGCGGCATCGAACGGTCATCGACCCGCTGAAGCATTTCAGCCAGCTCATAGCGACCCTCGCGCACATTGTTGAACGATTCCAGCGCAGGCGTCGCGGAACCGAGCACGACGCAGCAGTTTTCTAAGTGGCCGCGCATAACGGCCACATCGCGCGCATTGTAGCGCGGCGACTCATCCTGCTTATAGGTTGCTTCGTGCTCCTCATCGACAACGATCAATCCGACATTCTCAATCGGTGAAAAGAGCGCCGAGCGCGCGCCGATGGCAATCCGCGCCTCGCCGTTGCGGATGCGGTGCCACTCGTCATGCCGCTCGCCATCGGATAGGCTGGAGTGCAATACCGCCACGCAGTCGCCGAAGCGCGAACGGAAGCGGTCGACCGTCTGCGGTGTCAACGCAATCTCCGGCACCAGCACAATCGCCCCCCACCCCTTTTCGAGCGCATGCTGTATGGCCTGCAAGTAGACCTCGGTCTTGCCGCTGCCCGTCACACCGTGCAGCAGCACAACGCCCGGCTTTTTCTTGTCCATTGAACCGATGACTTTATCGAGCGCGGTCTGCTGCTCCAGCATCAGATTGAACGGCTGGGTGCGCAGCAGTTCCAGCCCCGCGTGCGGGTCGCGCAGGATGGTTTCCTCCTCAATCTTCACCCACCCGTTTTTTTCCAACGTCCGAATCGGCGACTCCGAGCACCCCGCCCGCTCCTTCAGCTCCGAAAGCGTCATTGTTCCGTGCTCTTCCAGGCATTGGAAAACCAGATCCTGCTTGACAGGCAGGCGAGCCGCCTGCGGTACGTCTGCTGTATCGCAGGCGGCTCGCCTGCCATCGTTCCCAACGAGCGACACCACGAGCTGCTTCTTATGCTTGGCGCCGCGCTTGCGGACGGCACTGGGCAGGACAGTGCGGACGGCGGCCTCGATCGGTGCGCAGTAATAGTCGGCGATCCAGTAGGCCAGCTTCATGATCGGATCGGGGATGAGCGGCTTTTCACCCACCACCCCGGCGATCTCCTTGAGCTTGTCGCCAAACGCCGAATGGTTGGCCAGCCCGACCACAAAGCCGCGCAACTCGCGCGACTTGAACGGAACTTCGACTTGCGACCCGACGCGAATGGAGGATTGCAAGTGCGCGGGGATCCGGTAGTCGAACTCCCGGTTCAGCGATATCTCCACCACAACTTTTGCAATCGATGCCAT
>DAOUQA010000213.1 GCA_030625905.1 Kiritimatiellales bacterium
GCCCGATCAAAAAAGCGCGTTTGGTAAATTCGCCCGGCTCGGCCATGCGAGCGCCCGCCTCGAGCGCGCGGCGAAGGATGCGGCGCATGCTAACCGCCCCTCCGTGTCCCTGGATTTCGACGACATCCTCGCAGGTGTAGCTCTTCGGTGCACGCATCGCCAGTGCAAGGCCGGTATCGATTTCCGCACCGTCAGCTTCGACAACCTTCCCATAGGCAAACGTGCCGTGTTCCAGCTCGGATACCGGCGTCTTGTCCGAGGATTGGAAGATTTCATCGGCAACGTTCCAAACCCCGGGACCGGATATGCGCACGATACCCACCCCGCCCTCGCCGGGCGGCGTCGCAATCGCCGCAATCGTGTCTGGATCGTACATCGTCACCAAACCACCCTCGCGCCAAACGATTCAATCATCTTGTCAATCGTGATAAGCGGCATTTCCTCAACCATACTTTGAGCGGCCAACATCTGATCAAATGGATCGCGATGATGATTGGGGAGCAGCTGTACTTTGGCAGAATGTGTTAAAGTGACGGGCAGAGGCAGAAAGGCATTTTTCCGAACATGCCGAGTCACAAACGGATCGAGTTCCTCTTTGAGTTCGAGCCGACCCGCACGGGATTTGATCGCTATTTCCCAAACCGAAACTGCACTTAGATAGATCTCGTTTTTCTCATCTGAAATGATCGAACGAGCCTTTTCAGACAAAGATGGGTCATCGGCGATCCACCAAAGAAAGGCATGGGTATCAAGCAGGTATTTCACAATCCCCATCTCTCAAGCTCGTCAGGAGGAAGTGGATCATTGAAATTGGGCTTCATTGTAAACTGATCCTTGGCCGATCCAGGAACACGTTTGTTAGAATTCTCAAAAAACGGAACCAACCTGACCAGCGGCTTCCCCGATTTCGCAATAACCACCTGATCCCCAGCCAAGGAACGCTTTATCAATTCCGAAAAGTGTGTTTTTGCATAGTGTATATTTTCCTGAATAACCATAATCAACCTCCGGCATTCCATATAGACCAAGTCGGAGGACTAAGTCAAGAATGGATCTATAGGAAATAAAACAGCAAATGGTTCAGGCCCAACGCAATCAAGGCGGCGAGAAAGTCGTCGATCACAATGCCGAACCCTCCGTGGATGTCTTGGAGCTGCTTGATCGGTGGGGGCTTGGTAATATCGAAAATGCGATGGAGCACAAATCCGCTCAGCAATGCCCATGGCGAGGTTAGGCCAATCACCGTGATCGGCAGCGTCAGGTATTCATCCGCCACGATGCAGCCCGGATCTTTTCCGCCAATCATCTTTTCCGCCACTCCGCAAATGGGAATAGCGATCAACGACAGCACTAAACAGGTGCCGATCTGGCACCATATGGAAGGTAGGTACATCATACCCCACGCCAGCGGCAAACCCACCAGTGTACCAACCGTTCCCGGCATGACAGGGCTCCATCCCGTCCCAAAACCTACTGCAATCCATTTAATCAAATTCTTCATTCAATCCTTTCACCCGATATAATTCACACCTGCGCAGGTGTGAATTCCAGCAAAGCCAATTTAATCCATTTCCTTCCCAATGCGCACTCTGGATCTTGCAGCCAGAACACCTCCCCCACCTTCCGGACAAACCCGCGTCTCACCAGCTTTCCCAATTGTCGATTCATCGCCTCCGGTGAAATGTGTGTCTTGATGCAAAGCGTTCCCCTTTTCACCGGCTCATCGTTCAGGGCGGCAATTATTTTAATCCGCCGCTCATGCGTTGTCGCTGTGACCATGAACATCGGTTGTTCCTTACCGGACTCCTTAACAAGCCCCAATGCTGGAACGAGCAATTCGTCTTGCTCATCCAAGGCATAATAGAGGTATTTGCCGACATGCCTTTGTGTCACGAATCCCGCAGATGCCAAAAACTGCAAATTCTTGCTTGCCACATTGTCGGCAATTCCCAGTGCTTCAGCAATCTCCTTTACACACCGATTCGGACGACGATCAAGGCATTCCAGCATCTCAAGGCGCAAACTATTGGCCAATGCACGGCATCTTTTCCATAGAGGGAATGTGTTCATGTAAGTCTTCTACACGGAGATTCACACCTGCGCAAGTGTGAATTCACACCCGCGCAGGTGTGAACTCAGATAATGGATTGCTTGATCACTGCCAAAAAAGAAATACATGCTGTGTCGGTGCGTAGGATACGGGCACCCATACCGACCAGCTCAAACCCACGCTCCTGAAGTTTATCCAGTTCATAGGATGTCCAGCCCCCCTCCGGGCCGATGGCCAGCAACACCCGATCTCCTCCAAAATCAAAATCGGAAATCCGCTTCTCTCCGGTGGGATCGGCCAGCAACTTTAAGCTATCCGAAAATAATCCATCCAACTCATCCTCCACAAACGGCTTGAAGCGTTGGCGGACCAGCACCTCTGGTAGATGCGTGCAACGGGCCTGCTGAAGGCCTTCAATCAGGCGCGCATTGTAGAAATCCGACTCCAGCACATGGGTATCAAAATAGAACCGCTCCACCTTGTCGGCATTCACCAGCACAATGCGTCCAAGCCCGAGCGCGGCCAGTTGCGCCCAAAGCCGCTTCATCACTTTAGGTCGCGGCATGGCCAACAAAAGGTCGATTTTGGGTTTCGGCGGAGCCGTCTCCTCCACCACGCACTGTAGGCAGACCTCGTGTTTATCGATGGCCAACACCGTACCCGTACCCAGCGAACCATTGAGCAGGCCGATTCGTAGCGTTTTACCCGGCTCCGCCTTCAACACTTTGCGGATATGCCGAGCCCGCCCGTCGGAAAGCACCGCCAAGCCATCCTCGCGAAAATCATCGGATTTCAAAAGGATCATATTCATAACGTAGGCGACCTTCCAGTGTTTGAAAGCATTATGCCACAAAATTATTCTGCCCAATCTCTGCGCATTCGGGTAGGTTTCCTCTTTTTCAATAAGAGGAACCATTCAATGGAAGCAGTCAAGCTAACCCAATATAGCCACGGCGCCGGATGCGGATGCAAGATTTCGCCGGCGGTGCTGGAGTCGATCCTCCAAACCTCGCGCGAGACGCTGCCCCACCCCAACCTGCTGGTGGGCAACAACAGCAAGGATGACGCGGCGGCCTACGACCTCGGCAACGGAACCTCCGTGCTAAGCACCACCGACTTTTTCATGCCGATCGTCGACGATCCCTTCACCTTCGGGCGCATCGCCGCCACCAACGCGCTCAGCGATATCTATGCGATGGGCGGAAAGCCGCTGATGGCGATCTCTATTTTTGGCTGGCCGATCAAAAAGCTTTCCGACGAGGTGGCGCGGCAGGTAATCGACGGCGGACGCGCCGCATGCGACGATGCCGGGATTCCGCTGGCGGGCGGACACTCAATCGACGCGCCGGAACCGATCTTTGGTTTGGCGGTAACGGGGCTGGTCGACAACAAACACCTAAAGCAAAACAATACCGCCGAGCCGGATTGCGAAATATTCCTTACCAAACCGCTCGGCATCGGCATCCTCTCCACCGCGCAAAAGATGGGAGTGATCAAACCCGGCCATATCAATGCCTCCATCGAAACCATGTG
>DAOUQA010000142.1 GCA_030625905.1 Kiritimatiellales bacterium
GCCGGATCCACCCATGGTTTTCGGGAAAGAATCAATTTGGTTGGCATCGGATCATTACATTATGCGCATATGCGCATAATGTAACCGCCATAAATTCGGAAGAACGCGTCGCCGGCGGGGGCGCACCACGCATTGCCCACCGGATAGCAAACGGAAGATGAAAGCAGGCTTGTATTCCGACGGGTAGTCCATAACCTTGTGCGCTTGCAACGGAGAGAATCCATCGGCGAGCCGGAGATCAGCTTAAAGCACTATTTCGCCCCCCACCGCGCGGAAATCGCCGCGACGGTGCTGTGCGTGCTGGTGACCGTGGGCGTCAACCTCTACCTCCCCTACCTCATGCGGCTGGTGATCGACGGACTGGCGGAGCAGACATTTGAAAAGGCGGAACTGGTTCGGCTGTTGGCAATCTATCTGGCGGCCGGCATCTTTACCGTCTTTTTCTCGCGACAGCTGCGCAAGATTCCACTCAAGCTTTCGCACAAGATCGAGTATGCCCTGCGCGCCGATGTGTTCGACCACCTGACCCGGCTCGACCAGGAGTTCTACCGCGGAGAACGCACCGGCGACCTGATGACCCGGATGTCGTCCGACATCAATATGATCCGCGACGCCATCGGCCAGGGTCTGTTGCAAGGTGTCCGCACCATCGGGGTGCTCATCTTCGCCTCAATCGTCATGGTGCTGACCGAGCCGAAGCTGGCCAAACTCATTTTTTCCCTCTATCTTCCGATGGTTGGAATTTTCTTTCTGATCCTGCGGGTGATGCGCCGCCAGCAGAAGGAGCTGCAGGAACATGTTTCGGAGGTCTCCAACTTTTCGCAGGAAAGTTTTTCCGGTATCCGCAGCATCAAGGGCTTCGCGCTCGAACGTCGGCGCAACGCCCAGTTCAAGGCACTCAACAGCGGCCTCGTCAAAAAGACCATGCGCCTACAGGCGTCGCGACAAAGCCTCTGGCCCTTCATGGCCTTCTGGTTCAGCCTCGGCATGATCCTCATCCTCAACCTCGGCGGACGGAGGATCATCGAAGGTAATCTAACGCTCGGAACACTGACACAGTTTATCCAGTATCTGCTCTACATGCAATGGCCGCTACTCGCACTTAGCTGGACCATGAGCCTGATGCAACGCGGAAAGGTCAGCTGGATCCGCGTCAAGGAAATCCTTGAACGCGAATCGGCGCTGGAATGTCGAATATCCAACAAGGAACAGCAGAATGCCGAAGGGAAATCCACTTCGACATTCGACATTCCTTGTTCGAAATTCCGCAGTTCAACATCGTCCTCAATTGAATTCAGAAACGTTGGCTTGCGGATCGGCGAGAGATCGTTCCTCCACGATGTTGACCTGCGGGTTCCGGCCGGGACGATCCTCGGCATCACCGGCCCGACCGGAAGCGGAAAGACCCTGCTCGTTTCACTGGTTGCCCGCCTGATGGATCCGACCGGAGGGGCGGTGCTGATCGGCGGCGAGGATCTCCGCGACATGCCGCTGGCCAACCTGCGCGGCATGATTGGCTTTGCGGCGCAGGAGCCGGTGCTGTTTTCCCGGACACTGGAACACAATATTGGCTTTGGTGTGGCGAAGCCCGACAAGGATCTGATCGGCTGGGCGGCGGAGATCGCCCATTTACGAGACGACGTTGAAAACTTTCCCGACCAATTCCAGACCCTCCTCGGCGAACGCGGCGTAACCCTCTCCGGTGGACAGCGCCAGCGTACCGCCATCAGCCGCGCCATCGCCCGTCGCCCCGACATCCTGATTCTCGATGACGTCCTTTCCGCCGTCGACACCCAGACCGAAGCCGCAATCATGTCGAAACTCCGGCCGGTCATGGCCGAGCGCACCACGCTCTTCGTCAGCCACCGCATCTCCACCCTGCGCTACGCCGATAAAATCGTCGTCATCGAGGATGGCCGCATCACCCAGCGCGGAACGCATGAAGAACTAATCGGGCGCCCCGGCTACTATGCCGAGCTAAACACCCTACAGCAGCTCGAAGAAAAACTAGGGGCGGGATCATGAAGATGGCCAAACGCCTCCTTGCCTATTCCCTGCCCTATTGGCGTGCGCTGCTGGTCGCGCTGGCGCTAATCCTCTTCACCTCGCTCTCGATCAATTTCTTGCCGGTATTGATCCAGCGCATGACCGACCACTGCCTGATGGATACCTCCTCTCCCGCCGCCGAGCGAATCGACCTGCTGATGAAGCTGAGCATCCTCTACATCTCCATCGCCGCCATCGGACACGGCGTACGCTATCTCCAGGGAATGCTCACGGCCTGGATCGGGCAGAAGATCATCTACGACCTGCGACTGGAGGTGTTCGACAAGGTATTGCGAATGCACCAGGCCTATTTCGACAAGACGGCGGTGGGAACCTTGATGACGCGGGTCACGTCCGACATCGAGCGGCTCCAGCACTTCGTAACCGAAGGCGTGGTGGGCACCGTTGCCGATCTCTTCATGCTACTGGGCATCATGGGCTACATGATCTATATTAGCCCAATCCTCTCGCTCTCCATCTTCGCCACCCTTCCCTTCATCTTTGCGTTCATGATGTACATCAACATGAAACTGCGCGACGCCAACAGGGACATACGCGACCGGCAATCCAAGCTGAACGCCCTGCTCCAGGAAGACCTGACCGGCATGACGACCATCCAGCTCTTCAATCGCGAAGCCAGCACCATTGAGGATTTCGACAAGCGCCACACGCACCTGCGCTCGGCCTACTTCGACGAGGTCCGCTGGTTCAGCCTCTACTTCCCAACGGTGGAAGGCGGGCAGGCGCTTGCCGTCCTGCTGATCCTTGCCGTCGGCGGAGTGCTGATCCTCCAGGGGTCGGAAGCCATCACCCTCGGTATTTTCGTGGCCTTCCTCGCCTATATCCGCGACTTCTTCCGCCCGCTCGGATCGCTTTCAGACAAGGCGGGATCGTTCCAGGTTGCGCTGGCCTCCATTGAGCGCGTCTTCGCCCTGCTCGATTCTTCCGAGGAAGTGAATGATCCAGCCGAACCAGAACTGCCGGAGCGCATTGCCGGATGCATCTCTTTCAACAAGGTATGGTTTGCCTACAACGACGACAACTGGGTCATCAAGAATCTTTCCTTCGCGGTCGAACCCGGCCAGGTGCTGGCCGTGGTCGGCGCAACCGGCGCGGGCAAGAGCACCATCATCAACCTGATCGGCCGCTTCTACGATGTGCAAAAGGGTTCCGTCTCCATTGATGGGATCGACGTGCGAAAATTTGGAAAGCACGAGCTACGCTCCCGCCTAGGTTATGTCTTCCAGGATCCCTTCATTTTTACCGGTTCCGTCGCCGACAACATTGGCCTGCAAACGCCCGGCATCGACCGTGAGCAAATCATCCGCGCCGCAAAAAACGTCAACGCCAACGGCTTCATCGAAGCCATGCCGGAGGGCTATGATACGGTGCTGAACGAACGCGGTGCCGGGCTTTCGCTGGGACAAAAACAACTGCTCGTAATGGCGCGCACGCTGGCGCAGAATCCAGAGTTGCTGTTCGTGCTCGACGAGGCTACCGCCAGTGTCGACACCGCCACCGAAATGCTGATTCAGGATGCGCTCGCCAAGCTCATGGCCAACCGCACCAGCATCGTCATCGCCCACCGCCTCTCCACCATTCGCCACGCCGACCGCATCCTCGTCATGCGCCACGGCGAGCTGGTCGACCAAGGCACACACGATGAACTCATGGCGCACGACGGCTACTATCGCCAGCTCTACGAACTGCTGCTCCATTCGCCGGAACAAGGATAGGCAAACGACCCGCCCGCAAGAGGCGGGCGGAACAGAGCCGTATCGACAGCTTCACCCGCACCGCCGACCGCTCCGCCGGACGGGTCTACCTTTCGTGTATTTCGTGACGCGAAGCGAGGCCGTTTCCAAAGGAGGGGGAATAAAACGAAGCAAAATGGCAATTTCGTGGTTTCAACCGTTTTCATGAATTGATACCCTTCGCGCCTAATTAAATTTTAACCAACAAAGGGACATATACAATGAGAGCATACAACTTCTCCGCCGGGCCGGCGATTCTGCCGGAAGAGGTACTGAAGGAAGCACAGGCCGAACTGGTCGATTACCAAGGCACCGGCATGTCGATCATGGAAATGAGCCACCGCGGCAAGGAATATTCCGCTATCCACGAAGAGTGCATTGCCAACATCAAGAAACTGCTGAACATTCCCGAAGGCTACAGCGTACTCTTCATGACCGGTGGAGCCTCCAGCCAGTTTGCCCTCATCCCGATGAACCTGCTCGGCGAAGGCCAGACGGCCGACTACACCAACTCCGGTGCCTGGGCCGCCAAGGCGATCAAGGAAGGCAAGCTGCTCGGCAACGTCAACATTGCCGCCGACTGCGGCAAGGAGATCCCGACGCGCGTCCCCTCCATCGATGAACTGAAGCTGACCGACGGCGCAGCCTACCTGCATATCACCTCCAACGAAACGATTTCCGGTGCGCAGTGGAAAGTGTTCCCCGAAAACGAGACGCTGATTGCCGACATGTCGTCCGATATTCTCTCCCGCCCGCTCGACGTCTCCAAATTCGGGATGATCTATGCCGGCTCGCAGAAAAACCTCGCCCCGGCAGGTATCACGCTCGTGATCATTAAGGACGAGCTGGCCGACCGCTGCCCCGACACCGTTCCAACGATCATGCGCTACAAGACACATATCGAGGGCAACTCGCTCTTCAACACCGTGCCGACCTTCCCGGTCTACATCCTCTGCCTTGTTACCCGCTGGCTGCTGGCCAAGGGCGGCCTCGAAGGCATGCAGAAGCAGAATGCCGAAAAGGCGGGCAAGTTGTACGAAGCGATCGACGGCACCGACTTCTACACCGGCACCGCCGTGAAGGAATACCGTTCCAACATGAATGTTACCTGGCGCATTGCCAACGAGGAACTCGAGCCGGTCTTCATCGAGGAAGCGGCTAAGCAAAACCTCAAGACGCTCAAGGGCCACCGCTCCGTTGGCGGCATCCGTGCCTCCATCTATAACGCCTTCCCGGTCGAGGGCATCGACGCGCTGGTTTCGTTCATGAAGGAGTTTGAAGCTAAACATGGCTAAGGCAGCAAATCCAAAGCCAATATGGCATCCACAGATTACGCAGATGTTCACAGATTTAAATCCTGATAATCTGTGGATGAAAAACCTGATCTGAGTTCGTTTATTATTGCGGCAATGACCTAGTCGCCGTATAAACCCGCCCTTTCACGCGCCCATAGTTCAATGGATAGAATAGTGGCCTCCGAAGCCATAGATATGGGTTCGACTCCCGTTGGGCGCACCATTTTTCCAAGCCTTGGCTTGGAAAAACAAGGTCTGGTTCAAGAATGTAGCGCAAGCGTCTCGCTTGCCAAACGTACAGCAGGCTTCTAGCCTGCCCGGTGGAGCGGAAAGCCCGCAAGATGCGGGCGGTACGGGGACTGTACCGCAGGCTTCCAGCCTGCCTTCAGTGGAAGAACCGAACGACAGCAGACAGGCAGGTGATTGCGCCGAAGAGAAGCAATCTCTATCCTACATTGGAGAGATGAAACAGCAGGATTTGATTATCTACAGGACGGAGGACGGGCAGGCGGACATTGCGCTGTATGCCCGCGACGGCAACGT
>DAOUQA010000137.1 GCA_030625905.1 Kiritimatiellales bacterium
CTCAATGTGGTTGCCCACTTCGATGCCCTCAAGCCCACTGTCCAATGTCTTTCCGAGGCGGGCATTGAGGTCAGCATGTTTGTCGATGCCGATGAAACAATACTTGATGCCTGCAAGGATCTGGGCGCGCCCGTGGTCGAGCTGCATACCGGCACCTATTGCGATGCCGAACCCAACGACCGTGCAGTGCATATGGAACAGCTTATCCGTGCGGCGGACTATGCCTGTTCGCTCGGCCTCAAGGTCAACGCCGGCCATGGCATCAATCTCGAAAACCTTGGGGGCATCCTCTGCATCCCGCACCTCGATACGCTCAACATTGGCCATAGCATTATTTGCCGCTCTGTTTTCCATGGGCTGGAAAATGCCGTCAAGGAAATGCTCGAAGCCATGAAGGAGTATGATGGATGACGAGTGATCCGTGAGGCGTGATTAAAATCGGTTCACGACTCACTCATCACGCATCACGTTGATCACCATGAAAATTGTTACTGCCAGCCAAATGCAGGAATTGGATCGCCGCACGATGGCCTCCGGCATTCCCGGCGAAGAACTGATGCAAAGCGCCGGCGAAGGGTTGGCCGAGGCCATCCGACGCCTTGCCTCCAACCATCAACTGGTCGATTCCCCCGTGCTCTTTGTTGCCGGGTGCGGCAACAACGGCGGTGATGCGTTTGTTGCCGCCCGTTGCCTTCACGAGGATGGTTGGCCGGTTGAATGCTGGCTCGCCGGTTCTGAAGATAGGCTCAAGGGCGATGCACTGGCTTGGTTCAAGAAAATGAAAAAGGCCGATGTGCCTTTCCTTGCGCAAGAGGACTCCGAGCAGTGGAAACATGCCACCGAATGCGGTACCGATGCCGAGATTATCGTCGACGGCCTGCTCGGCACCGGGGCGTCCGGCGAGCCGCGCGGCATTGTTGCCGATGCCATCCAATTTATCGATAACCAGACGGGCAGCGCGCTCATCGTCGCCATCGACGTTCCGTCCGCCATGGCGGTGCACGCGGATCTAACCGTCACGATGGGGCTTCCAAAGAGTGGAAGCGTGCAGCCCGAAAACATTGACTTTGTCGGCAATCTTGAAGTGATCGACATCGGCATTCCCTCCGAGTTCATCGAAGAGGCCGAAGGCGACCCCGATCTGGAATTCATCCATCCATCCGACCTTGCGCCGCTCTTCCCGCGCCGTCCGCGCGACGCGCACAAAGGGGGGTTCGGTCATGTACTCTGCATCGGTGGTTCCAAGGGGTTCAGCGGAGCCATCGCCATGGCGGGCCGTTCCGCCGCCCGTTCCGGGGCTGGGCTGGTTTCTGCATTCGTTCCCGATGCCATCCATTCTCTGGTTGCCTTGGCGGTTCCCGAGGTGATGGTTCATTCGAGCATGCCGGACGGTAAATGGACGGCTGTCATGGCCGGCCCAGGCATGGGGCGCTCGGCCGCCACGCGCGAGCAGGTGCTCCAGTTATTGGAAACCTCGGCCGTTCCGCTTATCCTCGATGCCGATGCCATCACGATGCTGGCCGGTCGTATCGAAGCCATTTCCGCTGCAAAGTGTCCCGTTGTCCTGACGCCGCATCCCGGTGAGTTTGCGGCCTTGTTCGGGCTGAAGGTGGAGGATGTGCAGGAAGACCGCTTCGGCATGGCCAAGATGGCGGCCGACCGGCTTGGCGCAACCATCGTGCTGAAAGGCGCTGGCACGGTGGTCGCCGCACCCGGAGTTCCAATGGCTGTAAACCTGACCGGAAATCCCGGCATGGCCTCCGGTGGATCGGGGGATGTCTTGGCGGGAATCATTGCCGGCTTCGCGGGGCAGGGGATTCCATCCTTCGAGGCAGCCTGTGCCGCCGTCTGGCTGCATGGCCGCGCGGGCGACCTCGCCGCTGCCGAAAAATCGCAGGCTTCCCTCATTGCCCCCGACCTCATCGAAAAACTTCCCGAAGCCTTTCGGAATATTTCCTGCCGGTAAGTGAACGTGACTCGTGAAAAGTGAGGCGTGATTTCCTATTGACGGGTTCCGGCCACTTTAAAAAATCAAGCCTCAAGCCTCAAGCCTCAAGCCTCAAGCCTCAATTCACCATTTCCGCCGGCTGATGGGTGGCCTGTAGAACGGTTTGCCAGAACCAGCTTTGCGGGTCGATGGTCTTGCGCGCCCCGATCATTGGAATCGGCAGGTGTACGAGCCGGTCGTGGTGCAGGCCGACGATCATGTTGGTCTTTCCGGCCATGGCGGCATGCACGGCGTTGCCGCCGAGGCGCAGGCAGTACATCGAATCGTTGGCGTTGGCGGGGCGGCTGCGGATGTTGTAGCTCGGATCGAAATACTTGACGTTGATCTCCATTCCGTCTGCCTTGAAGGAATTGGTGATTTCCCTCTTCAGCAGGATTCCGATGTCGCTCAGCTTCTTGTTGCCCGACTTGTCCGCTCCAAGCAGGTCGTCGAATAGTCCCTGCCCGGCGCCTTCTGCGACCACGACCACGGCATGTTCCTTCTGGCGCAGGCGTTCCTTGAGTACGGAAAGGAATCCGTTTTCCCCGTGCAGATCGAACGGGACTTCCGGAACGAGGCAAAAGTTGACGTTGCTGTTGGCCAGCGCGGCGGATGCGGCGATCCAGCCGGACTCGCGACCCATCAGGCGGACGAGACCGACCCCGTTGCGGTAGGCCTTGGCCTCGGAGTGGGCGTTGGTGATGATATCCCACGTGGCCTCGACGGCGGTCTCGAAACCGAACGAGCGCTGGATTAGGCTAACGTCGTTATCGATGGTTTTCGGGATGCCGACTACGGCGATGGGCAGGTTGCGTTTCTTGACCCCTTCGACAATATCGCGCGCGCCGCGCTGGGTTCCGTCGCCGCCGATCGTGAAAAGAATATTCACGCCGTAGTGTACCAGCGTGTCGATGATGTCTTCGGTGTCTTGCGCCCCGCGCGAAGATTTAAGAATCGTCCCGCCCTTTTCGTGGATCTCGTCGGTGTTGTCGGTCGTGAGCTCGATGGGGTAGTGGTAGTACTTGGCCACGAGGCCTTCGTAGCCATACTTGAAGCCGAGCACGCGCTTTACACCGTAGCTTTCGAGGCTGCAGAAGGTCAATGCGCGGATGACGTCGTTCAACCCCGGACATAGCCCGCCGCAGGTCACGATGCCGACCGTGGTTTCCTTTGGGTTGAAGAAGAGCTTCTCGCGCGGTCCGCCCAGCTCGAAATATTCGATATCGCCAATGTTTTCGAGTGTGGCTAGATCCTTGGTGCGGTCGTCGCAGGCGATGGCTTCGCCGTTGTAGAAGCGGGTAATCTGCCCCTTTAGCGGCGAGTCGATCGTGGGTTTGCCAAGGGTGTCGGTTTGGATGATTTTTGGGGTGCTCATGCGTTGCTCCTGCTAAGAATACTTTTTCCGTTGAACCACAAATAGACTCAGATGAACGCAGATAAGAAACATCTGCTTTCATCCGTGTCCATTTGCGTTCATCTGTGGTTCCTTTAAAATACGAGAGATTGTGAATCGTTTAAAACTGGGACAGAAACCGCATGTCGTTTTCGTACAGGTTCCGAATGTCATGGATGCCGTACAGAATCATGGTGATGCGTTCGATGCCCATGCCGAAGGCAAATCCAGTTACCTTCGAGTTGTCGTAGCCGACCGCCTCGAATACGTTGGGATCGACCATGCCTGCGCCGAGGATCTCGATCCATCCGCTGTTCTTGCATACTCGACAGCCCTTGCCGTTGCAGACGTGGCAGGTAAAGTCGACCTCTACGCTCGGTTCCGTGAACGGGAAAAAGTGCGGGCGGAAGCGGATATTCACGTCCGACCCCATTAGCTCGCGGGCAAAATACGAAAGCGTGCCCTTCAGGTCGGCCAATGAAACATGCTCGTCCACATAAAGCCCCTCCACCTGATGGAAGTTGGCGCTGTGCGTGGCGTCCGGCGTATCGCGGCGGTAGCAGCGTCCTGGAGCGATAATGCGTACCGGTGGTTTGTGCTCCATCATGTAGCGCACCTGAACCGGCGAGGTGTGGCAGCGCATCAAATCGCCATTTTCAAGGTAGAATGTGTCCTGCTCGTCGCGCGACGGATGGTCGGCCGGCGTGTTGAGCGCATCGAAGTTGTTCCAGACGGTCTCGATATCCGGGCCGTCGGCCACAGTGAATCCCAGAGTCTGGAAAATCTGCGTGATGCGATCGGTAATCTGCGTGATGGGGTGGCGCGTCCCCAGCCCCTGCCATTGTCCCGGCTGGGTCAGGTCGAATCCGGCTCCACTGTCCGCACCGCTTCCAGCAAACTCCGCCTGCTTCTGCTTGATCAGCTCCGTCAGCTCGTTCTTGAGTTCATTGACGGTCTTGCCGAACATGGGCTTTTCTTCGGGGGAAACATTTTTAAGCTCCTGCATCACCTTTGGCAAAAGCCCCTTGCGCGCCAGGTATTCAATGCGCACCTGCTCGATCGCCGCCGCATCCGTGGCCGCCTGCGCCTCGCCCAGTGCCTTCGCCTTTAGTTCGATCAAGTCCTGTAGGTTCATAACCTGTTCTTCCTTTAAATCACTAATCGGCACTAATTATCAGGGCCGCAGAGCAACATCTGTGTTTATCCGTGTACATCTGCGGTTCATGCTTTCCGTGTGGTCAGTGTATTCCGTGGTTCCTATCTTCTACGAGGCTCCATCTTCCCGTGTCTGGGGAATATGGCAATTGCTTTTTTACTGTTTTTCAAAGGGTTAGTGGCTAGTGTAGCGCGTTTGTACCTTAAGCTAGGAAATGGATGGGTGTTAAATGAATGCGGCGTATTTTTCGGGGAAGTTGGTGGAATTGCTTGGGTTGTCGACGAGCGGGTTTTGCGGCTGGCTACCTGAAACATTTGAACCAAAAGCTTCAGCAGGAGGGGGGAACCTCTGACCTGTCGGTGGAATTCAAACTATTAGGGCAGCGCGTGTGGATTAAATACTGTGAACGACATTTTTTGGAACTGCAAACGATGGTGAAGGAGAGTGAAGTGGATTCGTTTGTGGGGGACGTTGTAGATGACTAATCCGGTTTTATTTGAGGAGTAGCAGGTTCTGCGCGTTTGGCACGATGAGGCGTGGTGGTTTGTGATTACGGATGTGGTGGCGGTTCTTACGGATTCGGTCGATCCGGTGCAGTATTTGAAGCGAATCCGTCAGCGTGATCCGCAGTTGAATGAAGTTTTCAAATATAGGTGAGAATTAATCATGAACAATGCATTGAACAAAACCGCTGAATATCGCGATTGGCTGAAGGATTTGAAGTTGCGGGTTCGGCAGGCGCAACTGAAGGCCGCAGTGCAGGTCAACTCGGCCTTGCTGATGTTCTACTGGGAGCTGGGCACGGATATTGTCGAGCGTCAAAAAGATGCAACTTGGGGTAGCGGGTTCCTGAAGCAGCTGAGCCAGGATTTGATGGCGGAATTCCCGGATATGAAGGGGTTTTCAAAACGGAATCTTGAGTGTGTTCGGCAGTGGTATCTCTTTTATTCAGAGGGGCTTTCTAATTTGGCAACAGCCTGTGGCCAAATTGCGCAACAGCCTGTTCCACAATTAGAGTCACAGCTTGTGACCGAATTGATTCAGATTCCATGGGGGCACAACCTTTCCATCATTTCCAAATGCGTGGATGTGGAGGAAGCGCTCTACTATGTGAACAAGACGATTGAAAACAATTGGAGCCGGAGTGTGCTGGTGCATCAG
>DAOUQA010000026.1 GCA_030625905.1 Kiritimatiellales bacterium
AACATGCGCAAAGCCAAGGCGCAGGGCAAAACATACAAGACCTCCAGCCTCGATTGCAGCAGCTGCAATATCTGTGACATGGGCGAGAAGTAGAGCCTGCACGATGTGCTGGCTCCCGCGCTGCAAGGGTTCATATTAGGCGCGATCAGCCAGCGCATAGCGCGGCTGTACCTTATTATCTTCTACAGTCGTTGCCGTTGATTCTCTGCTGCTTCATCCGCGTTACTTTTTTGCTTCCCGGAGGTCGACCCAGTAGGCGAGGAGTTCTTGATTGCGGCCGTGGGCTTTTGAGGAAACCTTGAAGTAGAGGAAAGCATCGAGGAATCCTTTGTGCTGAAGAACGCGCTTTGGCCTGTTTCCCTTGGTTTGCTGGAACCGTAGCTGGTTGGTCATGATGTCGGAGACCTGGTAGATCACCTGTTTCGGGACGCGGACATTTGTACACATGCCTTGCAGATGCCGGTGGACGGCATCGCGTGCGGCATCGTGCGGCGAAGCGCCAGCATCGATGAGTTGTTGTGCGAGGACTTCGTGGTATTCGCCGAAGAGCAGGGCGAAGAGCAAGGCGGGGTGGACGCGCAGGTTGGCCTTGCGCCATCGATCCATCTGTTCCAGGGTTTGAACCACCCAGTCGTGCCGCGTCTTGTCTTCGTCGATCCAGTGCGAAAAATCGTGGAACATGGGGTGGAGCAGGTCGGTCTTTTCCAGCCACTGGAAAACGTTTTTCGCGTAGCCGCAGAAAAAGAGCTTCTGGACTTCTTCGTACATGCGCGACGGAGCGGCGAGCGCGAGTTTGTCCTTGTTGCGGCAGATGGATTCATAGGCTTCTTTTTCAATCTCGAAGCCGAGGGTTCCGGCAAAGCGTGCGGCGCGAACCATGCGGACGGGATCTTCGGTGAAGCGCGTGTCGGGGTCGCCAATGACGCGGATAATCTTTTTCTCCAGGTCTTCAAGTCCGCCGGCATAGTCGATGATGGAAAAATCGGCAATGTTGTAGAAGAGGGCGTTGATGGTGAAGTCGCGCCGTAGGGCATCCTGCTGCGGAGTTCCGAATACGTTGTCGCGCATGACCTGGCCATCTTCGCCGGTACGGAAGGTGTTTTCGGGATGCTCGCCCTCGTCGGAGGGGACGGGCGCGCGGAAGGTGGCGGTTTCGATGACCTCGCCGCGGAAGAGGATGTGCGCAAGCCGGAAGCGGCGGCCAATGAGGCGGCAGTTGCGGAACATCTTGCGGATCTGCTCGGGCGTGGCGTCGGTGGCGACGTCGAAGTCCTTGGGGTAGCGATCAAGCAACAGGTCGCGTACGCCGCCGCCAGCGATGTATGCGATATAGCCCTCGTCCTTCAGGCGGTACAGCACCTTGATGGCGGCCGAAGAGATGTTTTTGCGGCTAACGCAATGTTCTGGTCTTTCGAGGACTACGGGTTCCATAGGCGATCCGGAATATTTCAAAGGGCGGGCGAGGAGGGATTAGCCGTCGAGATGCTCCTCGATCCAGCGCAAGATGCCATCGACGACCTTTCCGACTTGCGTTTCGGAAAGCTCCTTGCCCTTCTTGATGCCAAAGAACTGTTCGAGGTTGTCGCGGTCGTTGCAGCCGGTGGCGTGCTGGGCGATGAATACCGGGTGCCCCTTGGCGGGGGTTTGCCGGCCATCGTTTTTCGGGTTGGCGGGCGCGATGCGCTTGTTGACGAAGTCGGTGGCGTGCAGGCGTAGAATATCCATGCCCCGCGACGTGACATACTCCTTCTCGGGGTCGCCGAGAACGAACTTTTCAAGGCGCCCGTCTTTCGAGAGCTTTTTCTTGAGAGCCTTCCATTCCTTGTCTGATAGTTTTGCCACAGGGTATCCTTCGGTTTGTTTGAACTCTGACGTAACTGCGTGAGCCTAAGTCATTCGCGGTTTCGGTGCAAGCCTAAGCTGGCGGGAAATACTACTCTTGTTCGTCGTCGCCAATCTGGATGTGGCGCCTTAGGAAGGCGGCAAAGGAATCGGCGAGGCTGTACATGAGCGGCACCATGATGAGTGTCAGTAGAGTTGAGACGGCGAGGCCGAAGATGACGGCAATGGCCATCGGTGCCCACCATGCCGAGGTTGCGCCGCCCGTGGCGAAGCGCAGGGTGTGTATATCGAAGCTGAAACCGATCGCCATCGGGATCAGGCCAAGGATGGTGGTAATGGCGGTCAGTAGCACTGGGCGCAGGCGCAGGCGCCCGGCATGTACGACGGCCTCGATGGTTTCAAGCCCCTTGGCTTTCATCTGGTTGATGCAGTCGACCAGCACGATGGCATTGTTGACCACAATGCCAGCTAGGCTGATGAGGCCGACACCGGTCATGATGATGCTGAAGTGCATCTGTGTGAGCAGCAGCCCCCACATGACGCCGATGATCGAGAGGATGATTGACGAGAAGATGATCAGCGGAAGCAGTACGGAGTTGAACTGGATGACGAGGATTACGATAATGCCCGCCAGAGCGAGCAGAAAGGCCTTGGATAGAAAGTCGGACGATTCCTGCTGATCCTCCTTGTCGCCGGTATATTCGATGCTGTAGCCGGGGGGCAGGTCGATTTTTTCAACGATTGGGACAATGTCGGAGAGCAGTTCGTTTGATTCGCGGCCCTCCTTGTTGCCGGAGATGGTAATGACACGCTTCTGATCCTTGCGGCGGATGACGCCGCGCCCGGAGGTGTATTTAAATTTTCCGAGCGACGAGAGCGGGACGGGGACAGCATCCTGGACGGGGATATAGATTTCGTCGAATAGGCCAAACTGTTCGCGGGCAGGGCGGGGCAGGCGCACGGTGATGTCGAACTCGTCCTCGCCGGCGCGGAACTTGCGCCGCGACTCGGTGCCGTAGATCGCGGTACGCAGGAAAAACCCGATGGTCTCGGTGTCGAGACCCAGCACTCCGGCACGCTTGCGATCGACGATGAATTGCAGTTCGGGCAGTGCGTCTTCATAGTCGGAGCGCAGATCGACCAGTCCGGGGACATGGCTGATACGCCGCTTGATTTCGGTGGCGATGGTGCTGAGCTGTCCGAGGTCGTCGCCGGAAATCTCGATGTTGACCGGTGGTGCCTGCGGTGGCCCCTCTTCCAGATCCTCTACCTTGATCTCTGCGCCGGGAATCTTGCCGATGCGGTCGCGAAATTGCTGGATCAGCCCCGAGGTGCTGCCCGTGCGCTCGTCTTCGTCGACAAACTTGATGTAGAGTGAGCCGAGGTAGGTTGCGGCGCTGCCTTCGGTAAAGACCGTATCCATTCCCTGCCCAACATTGGCGAGCACGAATTCAATGTCGTCGAAGCCGCTGATGGCCTGTTCGACGTGGCGGACGGCGGCATCGGTTTTTTCGATGGCGGTGCCTTCGGGATAGCGAACCCCGATTTGGGTGGCGCGCGGTTCGACATCGACAAACAAGGTTATTCCTTTGCCGAAGCGTCCATAGAGCTGTGCACTGAGAACGAGGAACAAGGCACTGATGGCAACCAGAATGCCCCGGTGGCGTAGCGCACCGCGCAGAAGGCGTTCGTAGCCGTGCACAAAGGGGTGCAATTCGGCCTTCTTTCCGTCAAGGCTCAACCGCCCTTTCTTGATGAGTACCGAGCAGACCGCCGGGTTGATTACCAGCGCTACGAAAAGGGAGGAGGTGAGGGTGATGATCAGGGTTTTGGGAATGTAGCTCATGAAATCGCCGATAATGTCCGGCCAAAAGAGTAGCGGCGAGAAGGCGGCGAGGGTGGTGAGGGTGGAGGTAGCGACCGGCCAGGCGACCTCGGCCGCGCCGCGCCGCGCGGCTTCGGTGCGCGAGAGGCCTTCGCAGTGCAGGCGGTAGATGTTTTCGACAATCACGATGCCGTTGTCCACCAGCATGCCGACGCTGAGGATCAGCGCAAAAAGAACCACCATGTTCATCGTGATGCCCATCAGCGACATAATCGTAAACGAAAGCAGTAGGGAGAAGGGGATGGCCAGACCGACAAAGAGGCTGTTGCGCTTGCCCATGAAGATGAGTAGTACGACGATCACGAGGAAAAAGCCGGAAACAATGTTGTTCTCAAGTTCGGCCAGCATGTCGCGGATATCCTTGGAATCGTCCTGCACCGTGGTGATGTGGATATCCTTCGGTAGCTTTCCCTGATCGATGTATTGTTTCACTTCGTCGATCAGCTTGACCGAGTTTTCGCCGGCACGCTTGAAGACCTCGATGGAGACGGCGGTTTCGCCATTGATGCGCGAGATACTTTCGAGATCCTTGTAGGTGTCGGTGACAGTGGCGATGTCGCTCAGGTAGATCGGGTGGTTTTCGCGCTGCACCACCACGAGATCGCGCAGGTCGGAGGCGAGGGTAAATTCGCCGGGGACGCGCACCTGCACCTTGTTGTTGTCGACCTCCAGCATGCCGGCGGAGAGGGTCACGTTTTCCTTGGCAATCAGCGCAACGACATCGACGAGGGGGATATTGTAGGCCACGAGGCGCGGCAGGTCGAATTCGATCCGGATCTCGCGTTCACGCGTTCCGGAAATACGCGCCTCGCGCACGCCGGAAATCGCTTCGATCTCGTCCTGCAGGAATTCGGCGGTGCTTTTGAGGCGCTCGAGGTTGGGGTCGCCGGAGAGGGCGAAGCGCATGATCGGTATATCGGTACTGAAGTTGAGGCCTTCCACCACCGGCTCGTCGAGATCGTCGGGCAGGTCGGGACGGGCAAGGTCGATCTTGTCCTTCACGCGCTGGATGGCGGAGTCGACGTCGACCCCCGCAAGATATTCGACGGTGAAGAACACGACGCTGTCGGCCGCTATGGCCGAGAGGGTTTTGACATTGCCCAGTTCGTTAAGCCGCTTTTCGATCGGGATCGCGATCAGGTTTTCCATCTCCTCGGGTGCGGTGCCCGGATAGACGACGTTGACGAACACCTGCGGGATCGTGATGTCCGGCGAGCCTTCGCGCGGCAGTGTTTTGTACGATACGATACCCATGCCGATGAGCACCGCGATGAATATGAACACCGCCGTACGGAACTTGATGGCATAGTTGGTCAAAATCATTTTGTGCGCCTATCTTTTATCCACAGATTTCGCAGATTGCTCAGGTTTTAAATCTGTGAATATCTGTGTAATCTGTGGACTCTACTTCTTCGTTAAGGGTTCAACGCGCTGGCCGTCGCTCAGCGTACGGTTGCCCTCGATGATCACCTGGTCGCCCTCTTCCAGTCCCTTGGAGATGAGCACCCGCTTGCGGGTGATGGTTTCGATCTGCACCTTGCGGCGGACAGCCTGGCCGTCCTTGGCGAGATAGACGATATGGTCGCCCTTCGAGGGCAGTACGGCCGACATCGGCAACGAAACCATGTTTCGGTTTTCACCGCGCTTGAACTCGACCCGGGCAATCATGCCCGGGCGTAGCGTGCCGTCGGGGTTGTCGACGACAACCTCGGTGCGGAAGGCGTTGTTGCGGCCATCGGCCTGAGTGGCCACGAACGATACCACACCTTTTAAAGTGTGGTTTGGCAGCGGCTGGACGGTGAAGGGCAGGGTGTCGCCCGGGCGGGTCGCGTAGACGTCCTTTTCCGGAATCTGGAGGATGATTTTCACGGTGCTGGTGTCGACCACTTGGAAGACGGGTGCGCCGGGCTGGACATATTCACCGACCTCGACAAACCGCTCGTTCACGATTCCAGCGATGGGGGAAACCACACGGCACTGCTCGATATTAATGGTTGCTTCGATTGCCATGGCTTCGGCCTGGATGTAAGCCTTTTCAATGTGATCGAACTCGCTTTCCGCCACGGCGCCGGAGGCTTGTAGTTGCTTGAAGCGCTCGTGGTTCTTGCGGGCATCCTCCGCCGCGCTGCTGGCCTGTTTCAGGTTGGCCTGCCAGATGCGGTCGTCGATTTGTAGCAGGAGCTGCCCTTGCTCGACACGGTCACCCCGGTCGACCTTGATTTCGACGATCCGCCCAGCCTTTTCAGCGGAGAGCATGGCATCCACGTTTGCCGCCACGAGGGCGGGGAGGTGCACCATGTCGGCGGTGCTGGTGAGGTGCGCCGTCAGGGTGGAAACTGACACGGCGGTTTCCTTGGCCTCAGGGAGCTCTTTGCCGTTGGGCTTGAACACCATCATCAGTAGAATAAGTGCAGCCACCAGCCCGAGAATAGCCAGCAGGACGACTTGTGCAGAAGCTCGTTTCCTATTCATCATTCATAGTCCTCCAAAAGGATGCCCATGGCATGTTTCATCGAAGTGATGGCCCCCATGTGTTCGTAGAGCGCGCGTGAGCGTGCAAGGCGAGCGTCGCTCAGTTCCAGGTTGGCCTGGGTTACTTCAAGACGGGTGCTCAATCCGGCATCGAAGCGCGCGTTGGCGATTTTGAGCGCGCGTTCGGCCAGCTCCTCGGTTTTATCAGTGGCCTTGATCACCTCGGTGGCGTCGCGCCCGCGTAGCCACTGGGTGCGGATGTCGAGTGAGACGGCACGCTCCATATCACGCAGCTCATCCTCCTCAATGGCCATCTTCAGCTTGCTCTCGCCCACGTTGGCACGACGCGTGCCACCGTCGAACAGGCGCCAGTTGGCGCGGATGCCGCCGACCCAGTGGAGCGTCCATCCGTCGCTGGTTGCTCCGGGGAACCAGCCATAGGGATCCGGATCGTACATGCGGTAGTCGGCAAAGAGGTTGACGCGCGGATAGTAGTCGCTTTTCTGCCGGGAAATATTTTCCTTGCGGAGCCTCACCGCGCTGGCCTTTTCCTGCAGATTCGGCCGCTTGTTCAGGCCGAGGTCGATGGCTTCGTCGAGGTTGATTTTGACCGGGATGAATTCGAGCGAATCGGAAAGCTCGAACGTTTCGGCATCGATATAGGTCAGGTTGCGAAACTGTTCCATCGCAAGTGCCAGTTCGTTTGAGGCGGCAATCAAATACGGCCTTTCATTGGCGAGCGCAACCTGTGCGCTAAGCGAGTCAAACTCCGAAACCGTGCCGGCGGCGTATTTCTTGTGTATTTCCGCTTCAAAGTTGGAGAGCTGCTCCACCGACTGTTTTCGCACGGCAACCCTTTCCTTGGTGAGCTGGACGCTGTAGTAGGCCAGTGCAATGTCGCGTACCTGTGTTTCGCGAATGCGCCGCTCCTGCCAGGCGGTCAGCTGCTTGTAGGCCTTGGCGGCACGGATTGCCGAAATCGTGCGTCCGCCCGAAAAGATTTGCCACGACGCTTCCGCGCCCACCATCGTGCTTCCGGAATCTGTCAGGTTTTCAGCGTCGTAGAGCGAATAGTCGGCTATACCTGTGATCTGCGGCCATGCCTCCGCGATTGCGCGCTTTTTTGTGGTCTTGGCTATCTCGCGTTGACGCTTGGCATTGGCGATGGGCAACGAGCGCTTCAACCCGATACGGATGCTCTCGTCCAGCGAGTAGGTAGCGGACGGATCTTTCACCCCCCGCTGCGCTGGAGATACGGCGGCGCGGAGGTTTTCTGTTGCTCCGTGCCTCCGTGCTTCTGTGGTGGAATTTTGTGCACGGGCGCAGAGTGGCAGGAGAGCGGCTAGCAAGGCGACGGATAGGGTGGTGCGGACGGCTTTGAGGATTTTTTCGAGCATGTGCGCGTGGTTGGTGCGTTCCGTCGCCGTTAGGGAGGCATAGGTTTTGCGAATGCCCTGCTTGCGGTTGGCCGCCAGTTGCTCGGTCAGCTTCCGGCCTTTTGCGGTTAGGCCGACATGAACCACGCGCCGGTCGGCCTTGCTGTGCGTGCGTTTGACCACCCCGCTTTTTTCCAGCCGTTGAAGCAGACCCGATGTGGAGGATTTTCCGCGGTGCAGGGCGGTGGCCAGCTCGTTTACGGTTAGCCCTTCCTCCTGGGCGATATAGTGAAGCGCCCAGAACTGCGGCACCGAAACCTGGCCCTTCGACACCGCGCTCGTGTCCTCGCGCATGATCGACGAGATCAGCTCCGGCAATGCCTCCGACATGTAATCGATAAACTGATCCTGCGAAATAGTTTTCATAACGAATAGTTCGTAGCACGAACTATTCCGCATTTCAATAAAACACATGAAGGTTTTTAGGCGGGTCGGGAAACCTTATGCCGGGATTGCCGTGAATAGAATGACAGAGCAACAAAACCGATTTAATCGCGATGGGGGCGCTACACGCACTGGCTGATGCGGGAGTCGATCTCCCCGGGCAGATGAGTGTTACGGGCTTTGACGATATTCCGTCCGCCGCTCACCACCATCCAGAAGCCCTTTTCGGAAATGGAAAGTAAACTTTCATGGAAAAGAGAGTGGGTGAGTCCGAAAACAGGGCGAAAATTAGTTCAAATTGGAAATTGCGTATTATACGGTTTGATGTAGTTTCTCGCAAATTCAACAAGGAGACGTTGTTTATGCATGAAATTATGACAATAGAAGAAGTGGCTGCGTATATTCGCATATCCGAACGTACAGCGTATGATTGGGCGCAAAAGGGCGAACTCCCCGGCGGCAAGCTAGGCACCACCTGGCGCTTTAAACGGGCCGACATCGAAAAGTGGGTGAACGATCGGATCTCTCAAGAGGGCGAGAGCGGGACTGCACCCCGCAAGGTGAGCTCCTCCAGTTTTACGCTGACGCCCGAGCGCATCATTCTGCTGAATCAGGCCAGCAAGGCCGAAGTGCTGACCCAACTGGTGGATGTGCTCGCGGAATCCCCGTTTGTTAAAAAGCGCGACCAATTGCTCAAGGGCATTCTGGAGCGCGAGGAACTGATGAGTACGGGGATCGGCTTCGGGATCGGCGTGCCGCACGTGCGCATCGATTCCGTGACTGATCTGGTGATGGCGGTGGCGGTTTGCAAACAGCCGATCAGCGATTATACCTCGCTCGACGAGGTGTCGGTGCAGATTGTCTGCATGCTGGCGGCCCGCACGGATCAGCATACCAAATATATTCGCACGCTCTCATCCATCAGCTCCCGGCTGAAGGACGCGGCAGTCCGCAAGGCGATCATCGATTCGGATGATCCGTCTTTCATCTATTCACAACTGACTGCGGAGTAAAGAACCATGCATGGCATTGAACTGGGTGTACTCGCGCTGCTCGGAATCTGTGTGGCCGGCGGAGTGGTTGCGGCCTGGATTTTCCAAAAACTGAAGGTGCCCCAGGTGGTGGGCTACATTGTATTCGGCGTGCTGATCGGCGATACCGGGTTGGGGCTGTTGCATCCGGCCGATATTGCAGCGTTCGGGTCGTTCAATAATTTTGCGCTCGGGCTGATCGGCTTTCTGGTCGGCGGCGAGCTGAGCGGCGATATCTTTAAGAAGTACGGCAAGCAATTTACCGCGATGTTGCTGGGCGAAGGGATGGGGGCCTTCCTTTTGGTGGGGGTTGCATCAACCTTGATTGTCAACATGGTGGTGCACGATTGGGCCATCGCCATTGCTGCGGGTGTGGTTTTCGGGGCGATCGCTTCGGCCACCGATCCGGCTTCGACGATCAGCGTGCTGTGGGAATACCGTGCCGGCGGGGTGCTCAGCACGGCGGTGGTGGCGATTGTGGCGCTCGACGATGCGCTGGCGATGACGCTCTATGGGCTCGGCACCAGTGTGGCCAACATCCTGACCCAGAGCGGGGAGGGCGAGTCGATCGCGATGAGCCTGCTGCACACGTTTATTGACTTGGGGGGCGCGGTCTTCCTCGGGATCCTCTGCGGCTTCGTCCTGAATGCGATGATGCATTACCTGCCGCAGACCGAGAAGCGGCTGGGCATTTCCATCGGCGTGCTACTGCTGTGCGTCGGGTTGGCGGTGACGCTGAAGATGGATCTGATTCTGGCCACCATGACCGTCGGCATCGTGCTGATCAACATGGCGCCGAAACGCAGTCATAAGTTGTTTGAAACCGTGCGGTCGTTTTCCACCCCGATCTACATCGTCTTCTTTGTCTTGGTGGGCGCCCGGCTGTCGCTGGGCAATATGCCGCCGTGGGTTTGGGGGCTGGTGGCGTCCTATGTGGTGCTGCGCAGCATTGGAAAATGGGCGGGGGCCTATCTCGGGGCGCGCGTTTCCAAGGCGGATAAGGCGGTGCAGAACTATATGGGCATGACGCTCTTTGCGCAGGGCGGTGTGGCCGTCGGTCTTTCGATTGTGGCCAGCCAGAACCTGCAGCATATCGAAGTGGTCGACGGCATGAGCCTCGGCGACATGATCATCTTTACCGTCACGGCCACCACGCTCTGCGTGCAGCTCATCGGCCCGGCCTTCACCAAACTGGCGATCACCAAGGCGGGCGAAGTTGGCCGGAATGTGACCGAAGAGGATGTGATGGCCGAGCTCAAGGTGGCCGATGTCGCCGATACCGGCATTGTCCCGTTGCAGGAAGGCACGCCGCTCGACCTTGTGGTGCAGGGGTTTGCCGAACAGGATACCTTTGTTTATCCGGTGGTTTCCGAGGATGGCAAAATTGTCGGCGTGCTGACGTTCGATATGCTCAAGGAACTGCTGATGGATCGCGACACCTGGCATTGGCTGGTGGTCGGGGATGTCATGCAGCCGCTGGAAGAGCGTCTGCTCTCCCAGACGAGTCTGGCCGAAGCGCTTCTTGATATGAATAACCTGCAGGCTGAAGCGCTACCGGTGATCGATAACGCTGAGAACGGGAAACTTTATGGGGTGCTGGACCAACGCATGGCTCGTCGCAAGGTCAGTGCCGAGCTGGTGCGCCGCCAAACCGCGGCCTGAGGAGTCGGTTGAACTACATCCAGAGGAAAGGATCATGAAAGCTAATTTGGAACATACGACCGTTCGGAATATTTCGTATCTCATCCATTCGTCGTGCCTGCGGGCCGACGGCAGTACATCGTTGGAAAAGCTGGCCGACCTGCTTTGCACATCGGATCGGTGGTATACCTTGAGGATGCAACGGGGCGGCTCAACGGGGTGGTTCAAGCCAAGCAGATCGCCGAACCGCTGCTCTGGTCGCTGGCCCTCGGCGCCTGCCTCGGGGGCAACGGAACACTCGTCGGTGCATCCGCCAACGTGGTGATTTCCCAGATTGCCAACCGCAACAACTGTCCGATTACGTTCATGGGATTCACGAAATATGGATTCCCGTTCATGCTCGTGTCGCTGGTGATTGCCCACCTCTACATCTACCTTCGTTATTTTATGAATTAATATTTCCACCATGTTGACCGGGAAACCCTGTTCGTCAACCAGCAAACCGGCCAGGTTGAACAGGTGGTTCCCGTTACGCAGCAACCGCTGGAAAGCGCGCACAGCTATCTCGGCGTGGTCGAGGCCTGGCAGGTGGCCCGCGTCTCCTCGCGTATTTCGGCCCGGGTCGCGCACTGATGGTGGTGGAAGACCATTCCGCGTGAAAGCCTGATGGAAAATTCAGAGGGCAATACCGCTGTATTTATGTTGAAAAACGGAACACTCGAAGCGAGAATAATCAAAAAGATTATGGAGAGTGGTGGCCGGGTGGAAGTCCAAGGATTGGAAGTGGAATGAAGAAAAATATTATTGCCGTTGGTTTGTTGATTATTGCGGTGGCGGCCGTGGTGGGGATTAAAAATAAAAAGGCGTGTTCATCCGGAACGGGTACGGGCAGTTGTGCGAACGGGCCGTGTACGTTGCCGATTCCGGTGGGGCGACCTGTATCGGAAGATTCGCAACCTGCGGTGGTTCCTGCTGAAAAAGCACTGCCTGCACTACTGGAGCTGGGCTCGGTCAATTACGTGTCCTGCAAGATGATGGCGCCGATCCTCGATGAGCTGCGTGAAACATTCGACGGACAGCTCGATGTGGATTTTATCGATGTCTGGAAAGACGAGGAGGCGGGCAAGCAATATGGTATTCGAAGTATTCCGACTCAGATTTTCTTCGATGCCGAAGGCAGCGAAATTTTCCGTCATGAAGGGTTCTATCCGCGCGAGGACATTGTCGCGAAGTGGGATGAACTCGGCTTCGGCTTTGCCGAACCGCAGAACGTCGAATGAAGGCTGATAGTGATTGCCCAACGAATGACAGGAAGCAACGAATGGGAGTTACAATATGATCGATTCCCTGGGGTCTTGTGGTGCGCCCATAAATCCGAATCCCTTGTGTATAAAAAAGGGGCAATGATCATTCCGCCTATTTATACGATCCGACCCTGTTCTAGGGAAAGGAATCGCGTGATATAGAGGAGGGTGAATCCGAGGAGTTCCTGTAGGCGAACAATTTCCTGGCGTAAAAGGGCGTTCAGTTCCGGGTCGATGCTGGAGCGGTTCATCCATGAGGAGTATATCGGGTTCGGGGGCCAACGCCCATGCCAGAGCAATAGCCCTTTCGGAATGCGATAATTTTAGTCTAAATGGCCGAAACCCTGAAGGGCTTCCGGGCAGGCTGGTTTTCTTTGAGGGGCACTGTCCTCAGTGCCCGCGGACAACGAGGACGTTGTCCCCCCAACAGAAAAGGAAATTCAATGAGCAAAGAAAACAATACAGATACCGGCATCAGTTTTTTTGAAAAGTACCTCACCGTCTGGGTGGCGTTGTGCATGGTGGTCGGCATTCTGATCGGTAAGTTCCTGCCGGCCATCCCTGAATTTCTCGGGAAGCTGGAATATGCGAAGGTATCAATCCCGGTGGCGATCCTGATCTGGATTATGATCTATCCGATGATGATGAAGGTCGATTTTAAGAGCGTGAAGCATGTCGGCGAAAATCCACAGGGTCTGTATCTGACCTGGATCGTCAACTGGCTGATTAAACCGTTCACCATGTTCGGCATGGCCTGGCTCTTTTTTTATGTCGTCTTCAAAACCCTCATCCCCGCCGAACTGGCGAAGGACTATCTCGCCGGGGCAGTACTGCTCGGCGCCGCGCCCTGTACGGCGATGGTGTTTGTCTGGAGCCATCTGACCAAGGGCAATCCGGCCTACACGGTGGTGCAGGTGGCGACCAACGATCTCATCATTCTCATCGCGTTTGTTCCGATTGTTAAGTTCCTGCTGGGCATCAGCGATGTGCATGTGCCGTGGGATACGCTGTTCTTGTCGGTTGTGCTCTTCGTGGTGGTTCCGCTCACCGGCGGCGCGCTGACGCGTGGGCATATGCTCAAGACCAAGGGGCAGAATTATTTTGAGAATACCTTCCTTCCAAAGTTTGGAAACATCACGATCATCGGGCTGTTGCTGACGTTGGTGATTATCTTTTCCTTTCAGGGGAATGTCATTCTCGATAACCCGCTGCATATCGGTTTGATCGCCGTGCCGTTAGTGATTCAAACCGTGCTGATCTTTTTCATCGCCTACATTGCCGCCAAAGTGATGAAGCTTCCGCACAATGTCGCGGCACCGGCGGGCATGATCGGGGCCTCCAACTTTTTCGAGCTGTCGGTCGCCGTGGCCATTGCGGTCTTTGGCACCACCTCGCCCGTCGCACTAGCCACGATTGTCGGTGTGCTGGTTGAAGTGCCGGTCATGCTCGCTCTCGTCGGCTTCGCCAACCGCACCACGGGATGGTTTAAGGAAAACTAAATTTGAACACGGAATGCGCAGCGCGGCAAAGCCGCAACCAAATTTGAACCACGGAATACACTGAACACACGGAACTGATTCTCTACGGTTTTCTTCCGTGTATTCAGTGTATTCCGTGGTTGCTGAGTTTTAACTTGTAAAAGGAAATGCCATGCCTGAAAAAATCAAACTACTCTATCTCTGCACCGGAAACTCCTGCCGCTCGCAAATGGCTGAGGGTTGGACGCGTGTGCTGAAAGGCAGCGAAATCGAAGTCTATTCCGCAGGGCTCGAAACCCATGGCCTCAACCCCAACGCCGTCAAGGTCATGGCCGAGGCGGGCGTTGATATTACGGGGCAGAAATCGCAGCACCTCGACGACTTCATGGATTTGGATCTCGACTATGTTGTAACCGTCTGCGATCACGCCCACGAAACCTGTCCGCTCTTTCCCGGCAACGCCAAGGAGGTTCACCGTAGCTTTGATGATCCGCCCAAGCTTTCCCCGCCCGATGCGCCCGAAGAGGTCAAGCTCAACGGCTTCCGCCGCGTCCGCGACGAAATCAAAGCGTTTGTTCAGACCCTGCCGGGCTCTTTGAATGGGTAGTATTTAGTGTTGGACACCGGCCATCTGTTCCCGCTCATCGGAAGAGACCTCGGCCCAGTTGATGCTTTTAATCATTCCGCGAATCCATGCAACTGGTGTTCGAAGGTCGACTCGACGATGTTTTCCGCCAGATCACGATCACCGAAGATACCCACAAAAAGGAGGCGGCGTAATGAACGAAGCAATCAGTTATACACTGGCCGTGGCTAAGTGCGAGTGGCATTCCTATTTCGATTCGCCCGTCGCCCGACGATGCTCCAGCGAAGCAAAACGGTGGCTATGGGCGGGTGTTTGAAAGCGGTGTCGAGCGGCTGCCGCCGCCCTTCGGGTCGCCGCACTCCAAGCGTTTCTCGACATTTCCGCATCGGGTTGGTATTTTCCTGTTGTCAAACAAGAGGAGGAATAATCATGAACATGATAGCCGATTTAACCGTGGTGCCGATTGGGGCGGGGGTGTCGCTCTCGAAATATGTCGCGGCCTGCGAGGATGTCCTGAAACAGCTGGGGCTGAAAACCACCCTGCATCCGAACGGTACCGCCATCGAAGGCGAATGGGATGCCGTGATGGCCGCCGTCAAGGCGTGCCACGAAAAAGTGCATGCCATGGGCGCGCCGCGCGTCTTTACCACCTTGAAGATCGGAACGCGCACCGACCGGGAGCAGACCCTTGAAGACAAGGTCGACAGTGTGGTGGCCAAACAAGAGAAGTGATGGCCGCAAAAGAGCGCAGGGAAGCGCAAAGGCAGAACGATTCTTTCTTTGTGCCCTTTGCGTTCTTTCGTGGCTAAATCTCTCCTGCTCCGGCGTTCAGCAGCTCATCATCCTCGAAAAAACCGGCGATACTTTCCGCGAGATTCCCGACCTGTACCTCCGGTTTGTTCCCATGGTGAGAGGCGACGGGTAGGAACTTTGAAAAAAAAGATATTTTTAGTTGTCTCACCCGGCGGTTTTGCTACGGTACGCCCTCGTTTTTGCCACCGACCCCTTCGTCTAGTGGCCTAGGACTCCAGGTTTTCATCCTGGCAACACGGGTTCGAGTCCCGTAGGGGTCGCCATCTTTCTCTCTTCATTCTTGCAATCCATTC
>DAOUQA010000045.1 GCA_030625905.1 Kiritimatiellales bacterium
ACGTTCTAATAGGAAAAGAAATATGAAACGAATTATCACACTTTTAGCATTACTCTCAGTTGTCGGTTGTCAGACGGTCAAACATGAATGCCCAGTTGACCTTCAAACAGATAAGATTACTGTCTCTCTTGAACTGCGTGATCAAAGGGGATTTAAGGTCGTTTCATGGGGAAATAAAGTAACTGCCACGGCTACTGTATTAATCTATATAGATAATGATGTTATCTCAGGCCCTATGCTAACTCTAAAACCTAATGAGTGGGATTCAATGGGAGTTGGTGAAGACGTTAAGGGTGTCGAACAAACGGCTCGTATACTTATAGGAAACGAAATCGTTGAACTCAATTGTGAGCCAGGGACACGCATGGTTCTAAAAGCTACCCCAATGGAAAATGGTATGGTTGAGTTAAAGGGTGCATATGCATTATCCCGTTCTAATGAAACAAATCTGATGAAACAGAAAAAAATATTCCCATTCACGGTTCACTGTAAGATCGGTGAAACAACCACCATTTTTGAAGTAAAAACAAAATTAGAACCACCATTAAGCCCTTCTGAGTAAAGCCAAAAAATCCCCTGATCCAATCGTTTAGTTTTTCCAACTCTCACTATTGATTGAACGGTCCAACCTGGTCTCAACTTGTGCCGTTTTTATTTCCGTATGAACGAGTGGAGCAAGGCTCCCTCAAACAACCGTGCGGGCTCAGGCGGCCAGATCTCCCTCCTTTCGGCGGGTGGCGGCTGTCCGGTGCTTCTGCGGCTCCGGACGTCCCAGAAAATCATGCGGTTCTTTCCTGATGCTACCTATTCAAAAAAATAATCGGTTGTCCGCCGTAAAGACAGAGTCCAGTTTGGTGCGGGGTGAAACGCTCCCTGCGGTCACTATTTGCTTCGCAAATTATGTTCCGCTGCGCTCCACGGCGACAGGATCGGCTCCTTATCAAAACAGGTTCTATAAAAACCGGAGGCGGCGGATCCAATCAAGCGGATCGGGTAGCGGCTCATCCGCGCACGTTCGATTTCTAAGATAAATAGATTGACGTTATAGCGTTATGCTGTCATTCATTCGGTCATGAATGGAGGCACAAACAATATGAGTACGCTAACAAAAAGAGCTACAGTCTATCTTGATCCTACCCTACATAAGGCTCTTCGCCTTCAATCGATAGAGACATCTCGATCTGTATCGGAGTTAATTAACGATGCGGTGCGTGATGAGCTTGCAGAAGATGCAAATGATCTCGCAATATTTGAGGCACGGAAAAACGAGCCCTCCCTTGATTTCGAGGATTTCGTAAAGGGGCTAAAGCTTGATGGAACCATATAGGATCACTGTCAAGCAGTCGGTTTCAAAGGATCTCAGGAAGATTCCGAAGAAAGACGTGAAGCGAATCCTTTCCGCCATTCAGACACTCGCAGAGAACCCGCGCCCTCCGCACTCAAAAAAGCTTTCCGGGCAAGAGAGGTATCGCCTGCGCCAAAGAAACTATCGGATTCGCTACTCTATTGAAGATGAGAAACTTATTGTCTGTGTGGTCAAGGTGGGCAACCGTCGAGATGTATACCGATAGATCGAAGCTCAACAGTTGATGATCTTCGAATTCCTCCTGCAAACAGGCTTGAAGCATTAGAGGTTGCCTAAAAAACATTGCGAACAAGGCACTCCACTTTATGGTGAACAATGCCCGATTTTTTAAGGCAATCTATTGCGCACCGAAAGTGAGCTTTAACGTCCATATGACCCCTCCGGTGTGAAAAATCGTTGGATTACCCCATTGCAATACACGGGCGACCTGATAGGTTCGCGCCCGCTTTAAAAGAAAAGGAGAATGGAAAATGATTGAAAAAGGAAGTACCTATGTCGTGATGGGTCTGCTCAATACGGATTCCATCGCCTATGCCGCAGGCAGGATGCTTGAGGATATGGGCGGCAACGTGATCTATACGGTGCAGAGCGAGCGCATGAAACGCATCTTTTTCGACCGCAGCAAGGACTTGACCGAGGAACAAAAAGCGGCGATGCGCTTTGAATATTGCGATGTAACGGTCGAGAACGAAGTCCGCAACCTGTTTTCCAAAACCGGAGCCATCGACGGCGTCCTTCACTCCATTGGGTTTGCGAATCCGAAAACCTGTCTGGGAGACAGCATGTACACCCCGGCCTACGAGGACATCAAACAGGCCTTCCACATCAGCTGCGCCTCGCTGGCGACCGTTTCCCACTTCGCGCTGGAGAGAATGAAGAAGGGTGGCTCGATCGTTACGCTTTCGTTCGAGTCTCAGATGGCGTTCCCATACTATAACTGGATGGGCGTCAACAAGGCGGCGCTCGAAGCGCTCGTACGCGCGCTGGCTCGCGAATATGGCCGCGAACATGTGCGCGTCAACGCCATCTCCGCCGGCCCGCTGGCCACCAAGGCCGCGAAATCCATTCCGCATTTTGCGCACCTCGCCCGAACCTGGAAAAAGATTAGCCCGCTGCCGTGGGATGTTGTCAACGATAAGAAGGAAGTCGCCAACGCGGTCGTCTTCATGCTCGGCATGTATTCCAAGAAGATCACCGGGCAGACGATCTATGTCGATGGCGGCGCCACCAACGTGGGCGGCGTGTTGCTTCCGCACGAAAAACCATTGATGCGCACCCCGGCCAAGAAGGCCGCCAAGAAAAAGGCGAAGAAAAAGGCGGTCGCTAAGAAAAAATTCTAAGCACGGAATTAGAAATTTACGAAGGAACTGAGTCATGGGTCTAAGTGTAGGCATTGTCGGGCTTCCAAACGTTGGGAAGTCCACCATCTTCAACGCGTTGACACGCGAGCAAAACGCCGAGAGCGCAAACTACCCGTTCTGCACCATCGAGCCGAACAAGGCCGTCGTGCCTGTACCCGATCCGCGTCTCGACAAGCTCGCGGAAATGGCCGACTCGAAAAAAATCGTCCATGCCACGGTCGACTTCGTCGATATCGCCGGCCTTGTGAAGGGAGCCAGCCAGGGCGAGGGGCTGGGCAACAAGTTTCTGGCCAACATCCGCGAAACCGACGCCCTCCTTCAAGTGGTGCGCTGCTTCGACGATGGTAACGTGGTACATGTCGATGGCTCCATCGATCCCCTTCGCGACATTGAGGTGATCGAAGCCGAACTGATCATTGCCGACTTTCAGATGATGGAAAACCGGCTGGGGCGCGTACAGAAGCAGGCCCGTGCCGACAAGGCTGTGGCCGCCACGCTCCCCACCTTTGAATCCTTGCTCGAACATCTCGGCTCCGGCAAGATGGCACACGATTTCGAGGGCAAGGATACGGAGCAGGGAAAGGTGATTTTTAAAGAGTCGCAGTTCCTGACCGACAAGAAGGTGATTTACTGCTGCAACGTCGATGAAGATGGTCTGCTCGAAGACAACGACTATGTGAAGGTCGCCAAGGCCTATGCCGCCGAGCGCGGCGCGGACGTTGTCAAGATTTGCGCCAAGATGGAGGAGGATCTCAACGGCATGCCCGACGAGGAGCGTGATGAATTTCTTCATGAATACGGCGTGAAGGAGAGCGGTCTCGATCAGATCATCCATACCGGCTACCACACCCTCGGCCTCATCAGCTTTCTAACGCAGGGACCAAAGGAAACGCGCGCCTGGACCATCCATCGCGGCGATACGGCACCTCGGGCCGCCGGCGTTATCCACACCGATTTCGAGCGCGGCTTCATCCGTGCGCAGGTCATGACCTACACCGACTTTGTCGAGAAGGGCGGCGAACCCGCCTGCCGCGAAGCCGGCCTGCTGCGCACCGAGGGCAAGGAATACATCGTCCAGGACGGCGATGTGATCGAGTTCCTGTTCAACGTGTAGGGGCATCACGCCCGCGAAATACCGCAAGAACTTCCGCAACTGATCTGGAACATGCAGATGCTGCCGGCCATTGCGGCGTTGATCGATTCGCACTCCTTGGCGAGCGGAATGGTGATTTTTCGGGTGGCGAGTTGCATCAGTTCGCCGGATACGCCGTGGGCCTCCGATCCAACCACTAGAACCGTTCTTTTTGGGAAGACGGCTTCATACAGGTTTTCGCCGTCATGACCGGTGGTGGCGCAAAGCTCGTAGCCGGTGGCTAGCATCTGGTCGATGTCGCCGCGCGAAACGTTCCAGATATTGCAGAAGGCGAAGGTCCCCATGGCGGAGCGGATCACCTTTGGATTGAAGGGGTCGACACAGTCGCCGTGGAGCAATACGCCATCGAAGCCCGCACCGACGGCGGAGCGGATGAGCGTACCGAGATTGCCGGGATCGCGGATGGCATCGAGCAGGAGATAGCGCCCGGTATCCGGGAAAAACTCGAATGGGGCAGGGGTGTGTCGCACGACGCCAAGGATGCCCTGGGCGCTTTTTACATCGGAGATTTTCGCGAAAACAAAATCGGGCAGCACAACGGTGTCGATCGAGTCCGGCAGGCGCGGGTCGTTTTCATCTCCCTTAGCGACCACGAGCGTTTCGAGTTTGTATTGCCTACTTTCGTGTGCGAGCAGGGTGTCGATTCCTCGCCAGCCTTCGATGATAAACGTTCCGTTTTCCTGCCGCGCCTTCTTCGAGGTTGCGAGCGATCGCAACTCCTTGATGAGTGGGTTGGTGGTGGATGTGATTTCGCGCATCATCTTGGCTATTCATTTGGACGGGATAACAGGATCATCAGGATTGCTTTAATTTAAAGGCTACTGAATCTTGTCCATCCTGTTATCCGGTCAAAAAATCCGTTCTTCTGCTTCTCAAGGCTTGGAAATTAACGGATGGATGATTAGCATAGCGAGAATTTTGCGGAAGAAACCATGATGGATGACATGCTCTTAAAGCAGCTTCCTTCGAACACAACCGTTGTTCGGGGCGCAAAACTGCGCGACTACACCACCTTTAGGCTGGGCGGTGCTTGTCCGGCGCTGATCGACTGTCCCGATGCGCAGTCGCTCGCCGAAACGGCAAAGCTACTGCATGGCCAATCGATCGGGTTTCTGGTGGTGGGGCAGGGGTCGAACCTGCTGGTGGCCGACGCGGGGATCGATTCCGTTGTGTTGCGCTACTGCGCGGAGGATGCGCCGGATGTACGGTTAGACGGCTCCCGCGTGCATGTTTCCGGCAATACCCTGCTCGACGACCTGGCGCGGCTGGCTATTGAAAAGGGAGTGGGCGACCTCTCGTTCTGTAGCGGGATCCCCGGCACCGTCGGCGGTGCGATTTCCGGGAATGCCGGAGCGTTCGGCCGACAGATCGGCGACGTGGTCGAGTCGGTTCAGCTTTTGGACGGGAAAGGGCATCAGCGCGAGGTTGCGGCGGACGAGCTGGGTTTTGGATACCGCTCATCGATCCTCAAGCAGTCGGGGGGCATTGTGCTTTCTGCGGTGCTGAAGCTTCAGCCGGAAGACATCCAAACCATGGAAAAGGAGCGCGGGAGCATCATGGAACTGCGGCGGACCAAACACCCGGACTGGCGGACGATGCCGTGCGCGGGTAGCGTCTTCCGCAACATCGAGCCAACCTCGGCGGCGGAGCGGCGGCAGGCGGCGGGCTGGTTCCTCGAAGAGGCCGGCGCAAAGGATTTTCAGGTGGGCGCCGCCCACCTGTTCGAAAAACACGCCAACATTATCATCGCCGACACCGGCGCCTCCGCCCGCGATGTGTTTGAACTGACGGAAAAAATGATCGCGGCGGTGCAGGAAAAGTTTGGCTTTGAACTGGAGCGGGAAATCACACTGCTGGGGGAGTTCTAAGGGAATGGGACTTGAGTTTCATGCGGATTTTGCGATACTGGCGCTTTATCTATGAAAGAGGAAATCCAGGATACGGAGGGTTCGGCGGAAGCCGGAAAGCCTAGGCGAAAGGGCGCGGAGGTGCGTCCGCTGAGCACCGACGAGCGCGCCTCGTTTGTGATTGTTTCGCTCTACATGGCGATTTTCTGTATCAGTGCCTTCATGTATTGGGATTCACTGGTGTTGAAGATTCTCGGTGCAACCGTTGCGGCGGGCGGGGTCTTTTTGTTCGTGGCGGCCTTTTTCAACACCGAGGCTCCGGAAAAAAGCCATTCCATCCATCCGTTGCGCTCCTACCTCTTCAGTGTGTTCATTACGTTGCTGGTGCTGTTCGCCATTCGTTTTGTGGCCGGGATCATTGTCGATGCGGTGTGGTCGCTAATCGTTGCTGGAGTGGCATTGCTTGTTGCCTTGGTGGTTTTTCGCAAGGCGTTGGTACAAATGGCCACAACCCTGCTGGCCATCGTGTTTCTTTTTGTTACCATCAGCAACCGCCACGACGTGCTGGTGGGGGATATGAAGTTCAAGGATGCCATCCGGCAGTGCGGGCACGTTGTCTTCCAGATCGGGCCTATTCAGGATGTCGCGAACCTGCTGCTTGCCGGAAACTATATGGGCTACCTCTCACGCATCGACTACCGCGACAAGCAGATCAATATCCTTACCACCCGCATTGTTGTCGACACCCATGACAACGAAGTGATGAAAGCCCGGGCGATCCTTGATTTCGTAAGCAATGAAATCCATTATATCTCCGATCCCGGGGACGGGGTTGAATTTGTCAAGGATCCGGTTAGCACACTCATTGCCGGGGGCGGCGACTGCGAAGACCAGACCCTGCTGCTCTGCTCTATGCTCGAAACCGTTGGCGTGAAAACCTATATAGCGTTCACCGATGACCATGTGTTTGCGCTCGTTTGGTTCAATCAGAGCCATCCGGTTCCCGGTGTTGCTCCGTATCTGTTTGTCGACGGAACCTCCTGCTATGCCCTAGATGCCGCTGATCCGGGAGCTTCGATCGGAGATTGCGCGGCTGAACCCCATGCCGTCAAACGTGTCTTTGATGTGCGCCGCAAGGCACCGGTCAGTTTCTCGATTGTGCCATAACCGCGAAATTCTCCTGCCATTCCTTCCGTTGTTGTGGCAAATTGACGCCTATATTCGATAACAGGACACTCGTTATGAAAATCATGGTGGCACGGATTTCCGAGGAGGAATCATCCTATAACGGAAGCGATCCTGGAGCGGTGATGGATCTGGTTGACGACCCCTTTGTCAAGGTGGAGGGGGATGTGCAGTATGCACTTTGCGCCCAGTGCGTTTCGGAGGAGTTGATCGTGCGCGGAACGCTGTCGGTCGACCTCGGTTTGAAGTGCACAAGATGTTCTGAATTTTTCTCGACAACCGTGGCCGATTCCGATTTTCTACGCGCTTATCCCGCTTCCAAGGAGACTGATTCGGTGGATATTACATCGGATATGCGGGAGGAGCTCCTGTTGCATATTCCGGCTTTTCCGGTGTGTAGCGAGGGGTGCAGGGGAGTGTGCGCACAATGTGGTGCGGATTTGAACAAGGGTTCCTGCGATTGCGAAACAGGGGAGCGCCCCAACCCGTGGTCGGCATTGGATAATCTGGATTTATGATATGGACAGGAAAGCAATGTGTTTTCCCGGTCCGGTTAATGGTTGTTAGTTATTGGTTATTCGGGAAATGCAGTACCGAACAGACTTTTTACTAATAACCCAATAACGATTAACAGATAACTGCCGCGAAAAACCGAATGGTTTTAAGCGCGGTTTGCAAGGAGGATTGCGATGGCAGTTCCAAAGAGAAAGACATCGAAGAGTAGAACCGCGAGCCGCAAGGCTCAGAACATGAAGAAGCCGATTACCCGTGCTTCGAGTTGCGCGCAGTGCGGTGCACCGCAGCAACCCCACCATGCCTGTCCAAGCTGCGGGTATTATGCTGGACGCCAGGTTTTGACGGTGGTCTCCGAAGAGTAGCTCCATGCGTATCTCGATAGATGCGATGGGTGGCGATCACGCCCCTAGGGAGATTGTTGCGGGAACGTTGCGGGCAGCCCAGAACCTGCAGGGGCTCAAAAAGCTGTTTCTCGTTGGCGACGAATCTGCAATCCAGGCCGAACTCAAGAAGCACAAAGGGGCTATCCCTCCGTGCATCGAGATTGTTCATGCCTCGGAGGTAGTGGAGATGGGCGAATCCCCGGCGGTGGCTATCCGCCGGAAGAAGGACTCCTCCATTTCCCGTTCGATCGAACTCGTGAAGGAAGGCAAGGCCGATGCAATCTTTTCGGCCGGGAATACCGGCGCGGCTGTGGCGGCCGCCACGTTGAAGCTTCGGACGCTCGAAGGCGTCAATCGCCCGGCCATCGCAACCGTTATGCCCACCCCGGGAAATCCATTTGTCCTGCTCGATGCGGGAGCCAATCCCGACAGCACGCCTGAAATGCTCCAGCAGTATGCCGTGATGGGCAGTATCTACTCGCGCGAGATTCTGGGGGTTGACAATCCCACCGTCGGCCTTTTGAGCATTGGCGAGGAGGCGGCGAAAGGCAACGAGACCACCAAGAAAACCTTCGGCCTGCTGGAGCAGTCGCATCTCAATTTTATCGGTAACGTGGAAAGCGGAGATCTCTACGGTGGCAAGGTCGATGTGGCGGTGTGCGACGGGTTCGTCGGCAACGTTGTTCTGAAAACCAGCGAAGCCGTTGCCCGCATGATTTCCAAATGGCTCAAAACCATGTTCCGCGTCAACCCGCTCCGGATTCTTGGAGCCCTGCTTTCCCGCGGGGTCTTCAAGGAGATGAAGGTGCATGCCGACCCGGCGAGCTATGGCGGCGCGCCGCTACTCGGTGCGAACGGGGTTGTCGTTATCGGCCACGGATCGTCAAATGCGCTGGCGACTTTCAATGGAATCCGTGTGGCTTCCGAAGCAATCGATCACGACGTAAACCATTTGATTGAAGCTGAACTAAGGCGTATAAACACCGAAACCTAATATTTCACGAGACGCGACCATGAAGCCGACCCGCATAGTTTCAATCATTGGAACGGGATCGTATGTGCCTGAAAAGGTGCTCACGAATCACGATCTCGAAGAAATCGTCGAAACCTCCGACGAATGGATCCATTCTCGCACCGGCATGCGCGAGCGGCATATCGCTGCCGCCAACCAAGCGACATCGGATTTGGGCACGGAGGCGGCCAAGGCAGCGCTGGCCGATGCCGGAATCGCCGCCGAAGAGCTTGACCTGCTGATCGTCGCGACGCTTTCGCCCGATATGTTTTTCCCCAGCACCGCCTGTTTCGTGCAGGAGCGTATCGGTGCCAAGAACGCCTTTTGCTACGACCTCGGCGCGGCCTGCTCAGGCTTCCTCTATGCCCTTGATACCGCCAAGAACCAGATTATCAGCGGTGCGGTGAAAACCGCTCTTGTGATCGGTGCTGAAAAAATGAGCACCTTTATTGACTGGGAAGACCGTGGTACCTGCATCCTTTTTGGCGACGGTGCGGGGGCGGCGGTGTTGCAGGCCGGGGGCGAAGGCCGTGGCATCATGAAATCGGTAATGGGATCCGATGGATCCCTTGCGGACCTGCTCTGGATCCCGGGCGGGGGAAGCCGCAATCCCGTTTCGCACGAGATGATCGATCAGCGACAGCACTATTTGAAGATGCAGGGACGCGAGGTGTTCAAGCACGCCGTTGTGCGCATGACCGAGGCGGTTATCGAGGCCTTGGAAAAAAACAACGTTACGCTGGACGAAATCAAGTGCCTCATCCCGCATCAGGCGAATATTCGCATCATCGGTGCCATTGCCAAGCGGCTCGGGGTTGGTGATCGCATGTACACGAACGTTGAAAAATATGCCAACACCTCGTCGGCTGCGCTGGCGATTGCACTGGACGAGGCGGTCAAGGATGGAACCATCCAGCGGGGCGACCTCGTTGCGCTGACCGTGTTCGGCGGCGGCTTTACCTGGGGTGCGTCCGTGTTGGAGTGGAGCAAATAATGAAAAGAGCAATTGCTTTTCCGGGGCAGGGGTCGCAGGCCGTCGGCATGGGGAAGGATTTCGCGGAGGCGATTCCCGAATGCAAGGCGTTGTTCGACCAAGCCAACGAAATTCTCGGCTACGACCTTGAAAAAATATGTTTCGAGGGGCCTCAGGAAGAACTCAACAAGTCCAACAACGCGCAGCTCGGTATTTTTGTCGCCAGCGCCGCCGCATTCCGGGCATTGGAAATCCGGCAGCCGGATCTCGAATACGATTTTCTTGCGGGTCACAGTCTTGGCGAATGGACGGCGCTTTATGTTTCGGGCGCGGTTGGCTTCGAGGATACGATCCGGATTCTCCGGGCGCGCGGCGAAGCGATGCAGGCCGCCTGCGAGGAAAATCCGGGAGCCATGCTTGCCGTGATGGGGGTCGATGGCGACACACTCGTAAAGGTTGCCGCCGAGGCCGGGTGCTATGTGGCCAACTTTAATTCGCTGGCGCAAACGGTGCTTTCCGGAACAGCAGGATCGATCGACAAGGCTGAAGCCCTTGTGCAGGAAGCTGGCGCAAAACGCACGGTTCGCCTTCCGGTGGCCGGTGCGTTCCACTCGCCGCTGATGCAGCCCGCAGCCGATAAAATGGCTGAATTCCTCGCCGGGGTTGAACTGGCTGAGCCCAAGCTGCCGGTTCTTTCCAACGTAACTGCGGAGGTGCATGAATCCTCCGTGATTTGTGAAAATATGGTCAAGCAAATCACCTCATCTGTACGATGGGTTGCTTTGATTCAAAAACTGGTGGCCGAGGGTATTGAAGAAATTGTCGAATGCGGTCCGGGCAAGGTTTTGGCGGGGCTTATAAAGCGTATTGACAAGACGTGTGCAGTCCGTAACATCGGTCAATTAACCGATCTGGAAAAGGAATAGGAAATATTCATGTTTGATTTAAACGATAAAGTTGCCTTGGTAACCGGCGCAGCTCGCGGCCTGGGGCAGGCCATCGCGGTGAAACTGGCCGAGGCGGGCGCCGATGTCGCGCTGTGCGATCTCAACGCCGAATGGCTTGAAGAAACCGCAAGCAAGGTGAAGGCCATCGGCCGGCGCGCGGAATGCTATGGTATGAACGTGGCCGAAGGCGATAGCGTGGCCGAAGGCGTGAAGGCCATCATCAAGGATTTTGGAAAGATCGATGTGCTCGTTAATAACGCAGGCATCACCAAGGATGGCCTGATTATGCGCATGAGCGAGGACGATTGGGACGCGGTGCTGAACGTAAACCTCAAAGGCACCTTCCTGTGCACCAAGGCCGTCATGCGCGGCATGATGAAGCAGCGTTCCGGAACCATTGTCAACATTGCTTCGGTCATTGGGCTGATGGGCAACGCCGGACAGGCCAACTATGCGGCATCCAAGGGCGGTGTGATTTCCTTCAGCAAGACCGTTGCAAAGGAACTGGCATCGCGCAATGTCCGTTGCAACGCGGTTGCGCCGGGCTTCATCCGTACGGCCATGACCGATGCGTTGGACGAAGAGGTTCAGGGCAAGATGAAAGAAATCATTCCGCTGAGCCGCTTTGGCGAACCGGAAGATGTGGCTAATGTTGTACTATTTTTGGCAAGCGATGCCTCGGCGTATGTTACAGGTCAAGTGATCTCGACATGCGGCGGAATGGTAATGTAATGTTTGTGAGTGTAAACCTAGAAAAAGGAGAAAGAACATGGCACTTGAAGATAAAGTAAAAGATATTATTGTTGAACAACTCGGCGTCAACGCCGATCAGGTAACCGAAGGCGCATCCTTCATCGAAGACCTCGGCGCGGATTCCCTCGATACGGTTGAGCTGGTTATGGCCTTCGAAGAAGAGTTCGGCGCTGAAATTCCGGACGAAGATGCCGAGAAGCTGACGTCCGTTGGCGCCGTCAATAGCTATCTGAAGGAAAAAGGTTTCGGCGAGTAGGTTAGTGCCGCTGGATTTTACCAAGGGCCGGAACTGCTCGAATAGGGTGTTCCGGCCGTTTCGGCTTTGGCAGAAACAAGGAGCGGGTTATGGGGCGTGAAATAGTGGTCACAGGTATGGGTGTTGTTTCACCCGTTGCGAGCGAACTCGGTAGGTTCTGGGAAGGCATTAAGAATGGCCAGTCCGGTATCGATCGCGTTCAGGGTATGGACGATATCGACCAGTATCCGGTTCAGATCGGCGGCGAAATCCGTGATCTCGATGTTGAAAAATTCCTCGAAAAAAAGGAAGCCCGCAAGATGGATCCCTTTTCTGTATGGGGCATGGCGGCGGCCATCATGGCTGTCGAAAATTCCGGTCTCGATGTCGATGCACTCAATCTTCAGCGCGTTGGCGTCATTGTCAGCTCCGGCATCGGCGGCATGCAGTATATGCAGAAGCAGGCCGCCCGGGCAATCAAGGGCGGACCGCGCCGCATTTCCCCGCAGCTCATCCCCCAGATGATCACCAATATTTTGTCCGGATACATTGCCATCAAGTATGGTTTCAAAGGCCCTAATTTCTGTGTCACCAGTGCTTGCGCATCCGGTACGCACTCCATCGGCGAAGCCATGCGCATAATCCAGTACGGCGATGCCGATGTCATGATCGCCGGCGGTGCCGAAGCCTCCATCGCCACGCTTGGTGTCGGTGGGTTTGCCGCGTTGCGCGCCACTAGCCGCCGCAACGATGACCCCCAGGGTGCATCCCGTCCGTTCGATCTTGACCGCGACGGCTTCGTCATGTCCGAAGGTTCGGGCATCATCGTTCTCGAAGAGAAGGAGCACGCCCTCAAGCGCGGAGCAACCATCTACTGCAATGCATCCGGCTATGGCCGCACCTGCGATGCCCACCACATTACCGCCCCGTCCGAAACCGCCATCGAGGCCGGACGCGGCATGTCGCTTGCCATTTCCGATGCCGGGATCAACCCCGAAGACATCGACTATATCAATGCGCATGGCACCTCCACGTACTACAACGACAAGAGCGAAACCCTCGCCATCAAGC